>DUZB01000117.1 GCA_013349725.1 Deltaproteobacteria bacterium
GCTATTAGGCACACAATATCAATTAGTTACTGTGAAACCCGTCAGCATCGAAAAATGAGATCCACAATCCAGGGAAAAGCCATGTAAATGTTTACGATCTTCAAGCTATTCCCGCCTTTGGCGGGACTAAAAGCTAATTGCAGTTTTTAGGTCTTATTCTTTTACCCCAGAATTTTTCCAAAAACAAGCTCAAGATCGTTCTTCTGGTAAGGCTTGGCCAGGGCGCCCCGGCACAAAAAAAGCCCGGCGCCTTCACGGACGCCCGGGCATTATCAGATGTTCTTAAAGGATCGTCTCTTAAAGTTGAAAGATAAGAGAGAGAGCAAGTCTTGTGCCATCTTATCATCATGCACGGCTGGGCGCCTTACGAAACGTCGTTTTGATCGGGATGTATCCTCAATTGTGCATTATTTCCGCAAACCCGTTTTCTGTCAACAATAAAGCGATTTGACTGCCGGTAAAAAAGAGTAACAGTTCACGGGTTCAGTGTTCAGTGTTCTAAGGTTATTCTGCAGCGAAAGTGTAATTTGCCGGGGGTTAATGAGTCATGTTGCGACGTTCGTAGCGACGCAGTGAGGTGTTTTTCCCGGCAATGCCCTCACGGGCACACTACAAACTAAAGTGACTAAAGTGATGGAGTTGCTTCGCTCCGCTGATTCTTTATAATAGTCAGAATCCCCGTAACCGTTCACGGTTGCCGGTTTACAGTTGCCGGTTTTTCAATGAACCATGAAACGCTTGGATAAACTGTTTTTTTTTGGTCCGTATCTATTGCAAGTAGTCTATTGTTTACCAGAAAATACTCGTGCTGTCGCACTCACGTCATTCCCGCAAACGCGGGAATCCAGGTCGACCGCACGAAACTCCTGGATTCCGGGTCATGCCCGCCAAGAAGATGGCGGTCACGCCCTGCCCGCCATTGCCGACTCCCTGAGCCCACACCCGTTACGTATGTAACAGGCGAGGCAGGCGGGCCGGAATGACCCCATTTGAACGTGCGGCGGCGACAAATCCCTTGCCATGCCCGTTTAGCAAGGGCGTCTGTTTTTATAACCGGAAACCGGAAACTGGAAACCGTGAACGGTTACGGCATATTTTAGTTCGTGGAGGGTTACCATGACTACGATAACTTTCGATACGCTCAAATTCGTGAAGCAGCTTAAAGCAGCCGGTTTTCGGGAAGACCAGGCAAAAGCCCTTTCAGAGGCATTCAAGGAATCACAAGGGACAACGGTCGCGGATCTTGCCACAAAATCGGATCTGAAAGCGCTTGAACTGAAATTCGATGGAGAACTGAAGCTCCTGAAATGGATGTTAGGGTTTGTTCTGGCCGGTATTGCCGCTCTCATTCTGAAGGCCTTTTTCACCTAAAAGAAGTAGTTTCACCCCCACCATCTCTCTTTTTTTCGAGGCTGAATCCACGGAATGGATTGTGGACAAGCCCACCCAACGGATTGTGGATAAACCCACCCAACGGATTGTGGATAAACCCACCCAACGGATTGTGGATAAAAACCTCTCTCACAAGCAAAGCATTTCGAAGCCTATCATGGCTGAATGTAAACAAAAACAGTTGACTCAGCAACAGCAAACGCATATCTTTGAATTCGGAGGTTTATTGTGGCAACTATAACGTTCGACACACTCAAGTTTGTAAAAAAACTCAAAGCAGCAGGTTTTGGTGAAGACCAGGCAGAAGCCCTTTCAGAGGCTTTCAAGGAATCTCAGGAAACAACGATCGCTGATCTTGCCACGAAATCGGACCTGAAAGAGCTTGAAATGCGGCTCACCATTCGTGTCGGCGCCATGATGGCCGCAGCCATTGCCATAATTACAGCGATGGTCAAGCTTCTCTGATTTTTCATGATCATCATAAAAACCTTTTTCACATAAAAATGCAGTTGAGCTCCCATCGTCTTGTCGAGGCTGAACCCACCCAACGGACTGTGGATAAACCCACCCAACGGATTGTGGACAAGAACCTCTCTCACACAGGTTCAAAGCTCTCACACAAATCAGGATACTCTTTCTCCCTTCTCCCTGTCTCCACTTCCCCCTGTCTTTCCGTCTCTCAATCTTTCAGGCCGGCGATCATATCCTCCATGCTCCTGAAAGCTGTAATTGCTTCCTGGATGGAAATCTCGACAAACCGAACCGCATCCCCGGGTTTCAGTTGACCCAGCAGGGGAAGATCAGCGGAGATGACCGTGGCAATCTTTCTGTACCCCCCCGTTACGGTCTCATTTAAAATGATAATCGGTTGACCGTCTCCCGGGACCTGGATGGCGCCGGGGACAACTCCTTCTGAAAGGATCGATTCTCTCATATCTGCCCTTGTGTCAATGGAAGCCCCCGCCAGTCTGATTCCTGTCCGGTCGGCATGTCCCGTGACTTGGTAGGAACAGGCAAGGAAACTGTCCCATGAGCCCGCGGAAAAATGGTCATCATTAGGCCCCGGCAAAATCCTTATCACACTATCTGAAGGATATTTCGGGATAAAGTCAAGTGAAAGAGACCGCCCCACCGACCTTAAATGGAGATGGGGAGAAGCAGATGCCAGAACATCCCCCCTTTGAAGAGGCCTTCCTTCAAAACCTCCAAACCGCGCACTCAGGTTCGTCGATCGGCTCCCCATAACAAGGGGAACACGGATTCCCCCAGCGACGGCGAGATAGGCCCGGCATCCACTTTTCGGCCCTTTGAAGGAAAGACGATCTCCTTTTCTCATCAACCGGGACTGCCACATTTGAACGGCTTCCCCATTGACCCGGGGGGCAAGATCAGCCCCCGTAGCGGCCACTACCAGATCCTCCAGCGCCCTCACAACCAAGCCCATCAGCGTAATTTCAAGACAGGCATCCCCTTCTTCGTTGCCGACAAGGAGATTACCGACCCTCAGGGAAAAGGTATCCAGGGCGCCGCTGGGTGGCACACCGTATTGTCCGAAACCGAAACGACCCCGATCCTGAATCGTCGTCAGAGGCCCCGGGGACACAATTCCCAAAGTCTTCACATCTGCCAATGTTCTGCATCCTCCCTGGAAACAGAAACAAATCGAGCTTGATCACCCATCTGCAGAAGCGTAGGAGGCATTTTTCCGGGATTGAAAAGGTTCAAAGGGGTTCTCCCGATGATCTGCCATCCTCCGGGACTCTCTGAAGGATAGATCCCTGTCTGCTCCTGTGCCAGGCCCACCGAACCACGGGGGACGACTGTACGGGGAGTTTCCTTTCGAGGAGTCACGAGAGCAGGGAGAAGTTCACCCATGTAGGCAAAACCTGGTGTGAATCCTATCATATATACGTGATAAACAGGCAGTGTGTGCAGTCGAATAATCTCTTCCACATTCACGGAGTGGTATCGGGCAACCCATTCCAGGTCCGGCCCATACTCGCCCCCATAGACCACCGGAATCTCCACCGTTTCAGGGCCGGAAATCGCCACATCGTCAATCCTCTGGACCCTCTCCAGGATTTCCTGCCGGAGAATCTCCGAGGTGGTCTGGACGGGATCAAAAAGAAAAAGGAGGGAGCTGTAAGCCGGAACGGCTTCCATCACCCCTTTGATGGGATGGTCATGTTGAAAGGCGAACAGCCTTCTGACCCGATCATTGACTACCCGGTCGATTATCTCTCCGAAATAGACCATCAAAGAGCGATCCCCCATAATACGGAATTCTGGAATTTCTTGGTTCTTCATTCTTTTTGGTGTGAAACTCCTATGATGTAAGTCTTTGTGTGAGCGGCTTTCAGCCGCGACCTTCAGCTCCAATCGCGGCTAGAAGCCGCTCACACAGGCAAAAAGATGGAACGAAATCACAAAAAGGCGCCCATGGGGCATACTTCAATGCCGGAAGACGTAAGTGCCTCCCGGATTCTGCGCACCAAAGAGAGGGCGTGCGGGTTATCGCCGTGGACGCAGATGGTTTCCGCTTTCAGCGCAATTTTCGTACCGTCCAGGGCGGTCGCCTCTCCTTCATGAACCAGCTTGACAATCCGGTCAGCCACCTCACCATCATCCTTCAGAACCGCTCCAGGAGTGCTTCGCGACACGAGGGATCCATCGGGATTGTATGCCCTGTCCGCGAAGAACTCAAACGCAATACGGATGGAATACTTGGCTGCCATTTCCTTCAGTGCTTCCCTGTTTGGCCCGGCCAATGCCACCAAAATCAGATCTTTGTCCAGAAGGGAGAGCACTTGGGCGAAGACCTCCCAGATATCCGCATTGGCGACCGCCATATTGTAAAGTGCACCGTGTGGCTTTACATGCCGGAGTTTGAACCCCTGGCTGCAGGCAACTGCTTGAAGCGCGCCCACCTGGTAGATCACATAATCCCTGATTTCCTCAAGGCTCACGTCCATTTTCCTGCGACCGAATCCCATCAGATCCGGTAAACCCGGGTGGGCCC
>DUZB01000225.1 GCA_013349725.1 Deltaproteobacteria bacterium
TGTTTCCATCCATAAATGGCCCTTTTCCGCAATCTCGGCGTCAAACTGCGGGTTTCCTTGTGCGACGTACTATCGTACGTCTCCGCACAAACCCTTGTTTTCCTAAACCTTGCGGAAAATTGCTCATTTCTGAATTGGAAACCCGCAGTACCCATAGATACATTAATGGATGGGCACTAACTTATTGATATTGTTGCATTGACCTTTGATAGCTTTGCGCCTTTGCGCGATATTTTGCTTCTTTACGAATGCATCAAGGTATGGTTGCCCGAAAAACACCAAGAAAAGAAATCAAAATAGCTGAACTTCTGCAAAAGCGACGCTTGCAGGATTTAGGTAAGGTGTTATAATGATAGAAAAATGGATCTAATAACATGGAAAGGGAGCTATGGTTTCATTAAATCCAGATCATGTGCAAGCAGTCATCAAAGCAATCAATCAGGGTCCCTATTTCAAGCATTTATCTATGCCTGTTAAAGAGATAGGAACAGGATATTCAATTGTCGAACTGAAGGTGGGCAATGAACATTTGAACCCCTTTGGTGGGATTCATGGAGGTGTTTATGCTTCTGTAATCGATACCGCGGCTTACTGGGCCGTATATTGCGAACTTGACGAGAGGGTTGGATTGATATCGATTGATCTGAAAATTGATTATCTGGCGCCAATTAGAGATGGGGTAATTGTAACGAAAGGACGAACCATTAAGATCGGCAAAACCATGTGCCTGGCGGAAGCAACGGCTATTGACAAGGACGGTAAATGGTTGGCTCATGGGACATCAAAGATGATGGTAACGAAAGGGCTTCAGACAATTGAGGATGCATTAAGCTTCACAGGGTCCGAGGCACTCCCTCCAAAATTCATTTAGCGAGAAGCATCTTGTTCGCCCCTATTTCCTCGCAATAAGTTACCGCTGAATTCTCGCGTTTACTCTTGATGAAAAGCCGCTTATCCTATATATTGCTTTGATGGAACACGTTATTTTTTTCTTTAAAGGGCTGATGACCGGCCTTTTTTTATGTGCGCCCCTTGGCCCCATCGGCATCCTCTGCGTGAAGCGGACCATTGCCAACGGAAAGCTTGCCGGCCTCCTGTCCGTATTGGGCGCTTCCACCGTTGATGCCATCTATTGTGTGATAGCCGGACTGGGGACCAGCTACATTTCGACTTTTCTCAGTCGGGAAAAGTTGATCATCCAGATTATAGGGGGGATGGTGCTTGTTCTGGTGGGCATCATCATATTTCGGTCCAGGCCTGCCGAGAAAGTGAAGACCACGGAAATCAGAGGGCTTCTGGGGATGTATCGTTCCACATTCCTTCTCATGTTTGCCAATCCTCTGCCCATTCTTGTTTTTACCGCGGCTTTCGCGGCCATAGGCGTACACGGATGGCATGTGAACGCTCCTGCAACCCTTTTCATGGTATCCGGAGTTTCCCTCGGTTCCGCCTTGTGGGCGCCCATTCTGGTGTTGGCGGTGAGTTTTTTCGGATTGAATTTTAATCAGAAGCAGTTGGTCCTGTTGAATCGTATTTCGGGGGTAATCATCGTTCTCTTCGGCGTCGTACTTGCCGTCATGACGCTTTTCAAGATTTGAGGAAGCCGGGGAACAAAAAGGATAGAAGTCAGGAGACAGGAGACAGGAGACAAAATATAGAGTCAAGCGCTTATTGGTTGTTTTTGGCACGGATTACACTGATTACACGGTCTTTGTTTTTCGTTGCACTAAGAATTCAGACACCTGAATTCTTAGTGCGAGCAATCCTTCGGAAGCAAAGAAAACTGGACGTCCAAATTCCACAGAAACCAGGTTGAGCCTATTTTGACAGCCTGACGGAGGCCACCTTTGAGATTATGCGAGAAGGAGGAGTCTCTTTTTCGGGGACAAGATGAGTTAAGTCGTTCTAAAGGCTGTCCCACAATTCCCAGAACCTGGGGAATGATTTTGAAACGCACTGACTATTGGAGATAATGACTCCGGGAATTTTCAACCCCACAACCGCCATGCTCATGGCAATACGGTGGTCGTCATGGGGATCAATCACGGCCCCGGAGAGCCTTTCACCGCCATGGATGATAAGGCCGTCATGCCTCTCCTCCACGTTGGCCCCCAGACGGTTGCACTCCATCCGTACGGTTTGTAAACGATCACTTTCCTTGTGTCGCAGGTGGGATACGTTGCGAATGACGGTTTTCCCCCTGGCAAAGAGGGCCACCGCGGCCAGGGTGGGGACCATGTCCGGCATGGCGCTCATGTCCGTCTCAATGCCTTTAAGTTCTCCCCCAGTGACTACCACCCGGTCTTCCTTCTTTTTAACGGTACAGCCCATCTCCCGGAGGAGGTCAAGAAGCCCCATATCGCCCTGCCGTGTACGGTCCACCTGGATGTTTTCGGTGACCACACTCCCTCCGGTCACGGCTGCCGCGGCCCAGAAATAGGAAGCGGACGAAGCGTCGCCCTGGATAACAAACCGGGTGGGCTGATATTTCTGTGCACAGGGGATCATGAAACGGGAATATCCGTCTCTTTTTACATGGACTCCGTATTGCTCCATCACGTCGATCGTAATATCTATGTAGGGCTTTGAAACCATTTCTCCCGCAATGTCGATTTCGGTATCCGTCCTGAAACAGGGCGCTGTCAGTAGAAGAGAGGAGATAAACTGACTGCTCTGATCGCCTTTGATGACGACTTCCCCCCCTCTTACGCCGCTACCGTTGACGGATATGGGAGGATAGCCTTCCTGCCCCGCAAAAGAGACATGCGACCCGAGCTGGTTGAGAGCGGCTACAAGGGAGCCTATGGGTCGCTCCAGCATTCTTTCGGATCCCGTCACCACGAACTTTCCGGGGGCGAGGGCTATCACGGAAAGGAGCAGGCGAAGCGAAGTCCCGGAATTCCCGAGGTTGAAGGTTTTTTGCCTGGATGATCCGGGAAAATTTCCGCCCTTCCCCACAACCCTCAAGTTTCCCCCTTCAAAAGAAATATCCACCCCCAGCTCTTTCAGCACAGTACGGGTATGGAGCGTATCCTCACAAACCAGAGGATTCACAAGAAGGCTTTCCCCTTCCGCCAGCGCCGCGGCAATGAGCGCCCGGTGGGTGATGCTCTTGGATCCCGGAATCTTTACGGATGCCTTCAGTCCGGTGCGTGTTTGAATTTTTTTCATGTTGAGGATTCTCCCAATCTGCTTTCAACGGCGCGGTACATGATTTCAAACGGGGGATCCACACCGGTCCACAGAAGAAACTGTTCAGCCCCCTGGTGTACGAACATTCCAAGGCCGTCTATCGTGGCAGCCCCCCTGGCCTTGGCCATCTTCAGGAATGTAGTCTCCCTGGGATTGTAAATGATATCCATGGCTACCAGATCTTCATGAAACATCTCTTCGGAAACGGGAGACTCTCCTTCGTGGGGGAACATGCCCACCGGAGTCGTCTGAACCAGGAGATCGACTTTTTTTACCCCTGTCCTGTTTAGGGGCAGATAAGGGCAATCAAGATCGCGGGCAAGAGAAGCCCCTCTTTGGGGAGACCTGTTCGCTATGGAAATGCGCACGCCCCTTTCCTTCAGCGAAAACCCGATGGCACGGGCAGCGCCCCCTGCACCGATAATCATGCTGTGAAGACCTTTGAGAACCATTTTCTCTTCAAGGGCTTTGACGGCCCCGGTGGCATCGGTGTCGTATCCCTTTAGGCGCCCTTCCCTGTTTACAATGGTATTTACCGCACCGATCCTAACGGCGAGGGGGTCCATTTCATCCAGGAAAGGAATCACGGCGGACTTAAAGGGGGTGGTGACACTGAGCCCTTTTATGCCTAACGCGGCCATCCCCTGCAGGGATGCTTTGATGTCTTCCACCTCAAAGGCGAGATACACCGCATTTATCATGGCGGCGGAAAAGGCGGCATTGTGCATGACGGGCCCGAGGGAATGCCGGACAGGGTTTCCAATAACGCCGTAAAGGGCTGTGTTCTGGTCAATGTTCATGGGGAGAGAACCTCCAGCATCCTGTTCATTTCCAGCGCGGGAATCTGCCCGGGAGCGGATTCCTGCCCCTCTTCCAGGGATGCGAAGGTAAGGCTGCCTCCCATGAGGGGACAGGCCACACGGCTGATCATGCCCATGGGGCCCATGCAGAAAGCCGTGATCTCTATGCCCATTTCTCCGGCCAGGGGGATCAGGGAAAGGACCCTCCAGTTGTCTTCCCACGATTGGGCCCGGGTGACAATCTTGACCATGTCCGCCCCCGTTGCGGCCATTTTCCGGAAGGTCTTTTCCAGGTCTTCGCTGGAAGGAGTTCTGTTCAGGAGATGAATGGACAGGACCAGTTTGGTTTTCCCGCGATGTTCCCATATGACCTCTCGAAAACCAAGGGGCATGGTGAACTC
>DUZB01000263.1 GCA_013349725.1 Deltaproteobacteria bacterium
CGGGCACGCATCCGTCTGAAATAGTCGCCCAGCTTGGATGCTAATAAAAACTGACCCACCTGTGCTCAAATAAATTGACCCAGGCAATGCGCAGTTGTTTGTCAATTTGAGAATGAAAATGATATGACTTCCAATGTACGGACAGAGAAGTCAAACGGGCATGCAGTGATATGGAAAAGGTGTTTGAGGTGATTTAACGGGGATCTTTTTGGTTCGAAGGGGCTCTTAAAGAAGGGCCATCAATTTTTATCGTGATACAGCGATGCTTTAAGCGATCCAGCAGTGCATCTACCAGTGATTTTTTTTGAAACAGCTCGTACCAGTCCGGATAATCCAGGTTCGTTGTGATAATCGTTGTTGTCTTGCCGTAGCGCTCCCCCATGAGTTTAAAGAA
The DNA here is from genome assembly GCA_013349725.1 of Deltaproteobacteria bacterium. The sequence continues at coordinate 395 of DUZB01000263.1, forward strand.
CGCGTTGATTTGTTCCGGTTTAAGCGTAAGATATCCCAGCTCGTCAATCAGCAATACAGGATAGTTGCAGATTCGGCGAACAAGCTTTGGGGTTGATCTGTCGGCCAGTGAGGCGTAGAGTTCATCCAGCAAATCCTGAGCATTATAAAATCTTCCCCGACAGCCATTCATAAGGGCCTGGCGCAAAAGTCCGATGGCAAGACCCGTCTTTCCGGTACCGGGCTGGCCGATAAAAACGATGTTTTGTGCTCGCTCAATAAAGGCGAGACTGGCAAGAGACATAATCTGAGACTTTTGCACACCGGGTTGCTTTTGGAAGGGGAAGGTTTTCAGTGTCCAGTCATAGGGGATTTTGGCGTCATTTAACCGGTAGAGCATACTACGGTGTTGCCGGTGGGCGCTTTCTTCACAAAGAAGCCGGTAGAGGACTTCGGCGACACCGGTGCCTTCTTTCTCGGCCAGGTTCAGTTCCCGGTCAAGGGTCTTTTCCATCCCTTTAAGGCAGAGACTTGTCAGAAGTTCACGTGTTTTTTCTCGCATTAATCATCCATTTTCAGATTGAAGAAATTGCCGCATACAAAAGTGAGGATCAGGTTTTCCAGCCGGGATAGATCATAGAGCCCATAGTCAAGGGCTTGTTCTATGGCTTTTTCAAACGCATCGCGCGGATAAGTGCGTTGAAGTTCCAAAAGCTGCTGGAGTTTTCGCCGGCCAAAGCGGCTGTGTTTTTTGATGCCGGCCACATAGCGATCGAGGGATTCGCCTTGGCCGAGCAATACTTTTTCTTCCTTGCCGCAAAGCTCTTTTGTGTTATGCAAGGGCAAATGGTGCCCCTTGGCGATGACTTTGGCGTCTTTTTTTTCGATGATTCTTTTGTGATCGGCCACTTTGCCGAACTTGTGATAAACTGTGATGTGGTCCCAGCTCTTGAGCACTTCCACGGCCTGGCCACACAGATGTTCCGGAACCGAGTATCGGTTGGTGTCCACTGTCACATACCCGGACATATCCACAATTCTTTGCAGCGTTTTATAAACCGGAGGCAAATGTGGCGGCAAGGGGTTAAGGTGCGGTTTTTCGATGAGATAAATTTCCTCCGGACTCTTTTGCCCCAGGGAGCGTTTCGGTTTTATATTTGCAGTCTGATCACACCATAGCCTGGCTTGTTGGTTCAGATCACACCAGTCAGAGAAGCTGCGGCCTGCAAGAAAATTATTTTCAACATAGCGAAAATTTCTCTCCACTTTGGCTTTTCGATCCGGGTCTCCAACACGATGGGGCACAAAGCTCATCGCAAATATTTTGCCGAAAGCCTCCATTTCAGGAGAAATCAGCGCATCGGGACCTGTGCCGGCCGCAACGATAACGCTGGTGTTGTCGATGATACATCGCTGGCATCCGCCGCCCATATAGATCAGAGCTTGGGTAAGAAAAACCTTGGCTTCAAATCGTGTGAAGGCAGGATAGTACTGAACAAACACTTTTTTACAATACCCCAGGGTTAGGGACGCGCACTGCGCCGTGACGTTTTTCCCCCCAAGGATCAGATGATGCGGGGAAGTGTCGTGCTGAAGTTCTTCTCCAGGACCAAACTCATAGACACCGGCTCGCTGCTTTTTCTCTCGAAGCTCAAGTTTTCTGACGATGCGCGTCATGCTGCTATAGGCAACATCGTGACCGTATTTTTCCAGCAAAACTTCCCTGAGCCGCACCACATTTCCCTTGCAGCTCTTATAGTGTTGCCGTACAAGCGGTTCAATCGGCTCATGACGGCTCTTTTTGACCGGCGCATCGGGTGAGTGTTCCAGGATGACATGGCGCACGGTATTGCGCGATACTTTTAGCAATCGGCTGATGTGTCGGATCGTGCACTCCGAGCGGTACAAAGTTAAAATCGTCTCTCTTTTTTCGTTTTTTATCACGGGCTCGCACCTCGAACGGTTTTCTCAAGCGTGGTCATCAGCTCCCAGGTTTTATCAAAAGCTGTTAACAGACGGCTTTTCTCTATCTGGCTTTGCCCGGCGTATAAAACAACCGGCACCTGATTGATGAGCCGGGTCAAAATACTTCCGGCGGTTTTTATTTCTTGCACCCAGCGGCCTTCCGGGCCGTCACTGAGCACTTTGGCCTGCTTTTTTGATGTAGTAGTTTCAAGTGCCTTTAGAAAAAGATGCGGCTGATCGATCATGTTCTGCCGCGTGCTTCGATTTGCTTTTTTATAGTGATCAAAAAAAAGAGCCAAATCGCGGGTCGATAAGCTCTCTTTTTTCAGATTGTCAGCCAGTTTTGCCGCATGCTCGGCGTTGGCGCGCGCCAACGGGGCCAGCACCCGATGGGCGCTCCAGGAAGAGATACTGCCATCTCGAACCGCAGCCAAAATCTCATCGGGGAGCAAGGTTAAAAAAGAAATCCGCCGCGATACCCAGCTTTTGTCTTTTCCCAAAAGCCGGGCGATTTGTGCTTGCGTCAACTCGTGGTGTCCGTAAAGCTCTTTTAACAGAGCGGCTTGTTCAAAAATATCCCATGAACGCCCCTGAGCAAGTACATGGATCAAGGCGCCGGCTTCTTTATCAGGCCAAATCTGCGCATGGACCATGTCCTGGCCACAGCGCTTCAATGCCTCAACTCTCAGATAACCGTCAATCAGGATATATTCCGGAGGGGCTTGCCCTGGCACCACCAGCACCGGGGAACTCTGTCCAAAACGCTCGATGGCCTCAGCCATCCGAACCGCCGCCGCAACACTCCGGATGCGGGTATGAGCATAACGCAAATTCAGGTGCACAATTTCGATGGCTTCGAGCCAGCTCATATTGTGCTGTGCCTTTTAAAGGACTTTTCAATCAGTTGGTGAATCGTCGCCGGGTCCTCTCGCTCCATTTGTTCTCGGCGGCTGAGCAGATCCACCTTTGTCCGCTTGGGTTCAGATGGCAATGAAAGCACCTGGAAAAGCCGGCCGTCAAAGGCAATCAGGTCTTTATCGATGAGGCTGTTTCTGGCCAGAATGTAGTCATCGAGCGTCAGACGTAAAAGCGTACATATTTTATCGTAGCTGTAATAGGACAGGCCATACCTGTCGGCCACCATCACCAGAAACAGGTAAAGCAAAAGACCATGGCAATCCACATCGGACCAGAAACCATCTTGCACGAAGCGGTGCTCGATAAAGGCAAATGTGCCACATATTTTACGGACTCGATCGGGACGAAGTGGACAAATCATCTGGTTTTGTCTCCTTTCTTATGCATCCTAAACAAAGCCGATTTGCTTGTAAATCGAGTCCTTCTTTGCAAGAAGACGTATAATTCCTGCAACCTTCCGGTATCAATAGAACTTTTTGCGCTGACGCGTCCTTCTTTGCAAGATCTGAAGATGCCGGTATAATATAGTAGTAACCATCCAGTTTTATTTGTATTTTATCGCTCGACGCGTCCATCTTTGCAAGATGCCGGACACACCGTTTTGCATCACGTTTTTTCTGCAAGACACGATTGCGTTCACGATATTTCTCATGCTCTCGGCGATACTTGCGCCAGTAGTCCGGATTATTCTCACGCCATTTTATTTGAGCATTTTTCTGATTTTCTCGGTAATCCGGATCTCTGGACATTTTCTGGCGCTGCCAGAAACGCTTTCGCGCTCGTTGACAGGCCTTTCGCTTACAATATTTATGATTCTTGACGTGGGAATTCAGATCCAAATATCGTCGGCAATTTTTACAGCGTTTTTCCCGGTCCATGCTCTCCCTCCATGGGAAGATCATAAACCATAATCTTCATACAAAACGTTATGATAAATCTGTATCTTATTTGATTATGCTTCTTATGATTGGATTTTCAAAAATACAAATAGGGGGAGGAAAAACAGTGAAAGGGTTTTATCAGTGGGTCAGTTTTGTTGAGCAAAGGCGGGTCAATTCAAATTAGCGTCAAGGCAAGTAGGTCACCCGTATATATTTCCTTGTGTGGAAAGGACCCAAT
>DUZB01000270.1 GCA_013349725.1 Deltaproteobacteria bacterium
ATGGTTATCATCTGCCCATGGTGCAAGAAAGAACACCACATTGATGAAAAAAAGATTCCGGAAAATGCGACGGCTGCCCGTTGCACGGCTTGCCAGAAAAAGATTCTGTTGCGAACCGGTGAACCTCAATTGGTAGATTCTGGAGGAACGGCCCCGGAGAAAAAATCCAGCTCCGTTCGCAGGATCGCCGTCTCCCTGAGCAAAGGGGGGGTGGGTAAAACAACAACGGCCGTCAACCTTGCAGTGGGTTTGACCCTCGCAGGGAAGAAAGTGCTGCTCGTTGATACGGACACGCAGGGGCAGGCAAGCTTTATGCTGGGAGTGAAGCCCAAAACAGGGTTGACAGAGCTGGTAACCGGAGAACTTACTCCTGAGGAAACCATTTACAGAGTCAGGGAGAAACTGTCCCTGCTTGCCGGCGGAAGATCCCTCGCGGGCCTGAAGCGCCTTATCAGCAGAAAAGACTTTGGAGGGGAAATGACCATGTCGGAAGCCTTAACCCCCTTGGAAAATCAGTTTGATTATGTCATCATGGATACCTCTCCGGGTTGGGACGTGCTGACCGTCAACGCCTTTTTTTACATAAACGAAGTGCTTGTTCCCGTTTCTCTCGAAGCCATGACGCTGCAGGGGCTCACCGAATTTCTCACAAGCATCAGTGCAATAAAAAAATACAGACAGGAGCTTGATATCAAATATGTGCTACCCACATTTTTTGATAAGAGACTCAAAAAATCGGAGGTGATACTGGAAAAACTACGGGAGATATACGGTACGAAACTTTGCACCCCCATTCGCACGAATGTGCGCGTTTCAGAAGCTCCAGCATCCGGAAAATCGCTTTTCGAATTTGCTCCAGGCTCGCCTGGCGCCGAAGATTACCGTGAACTAATCAGGAAAATTGTAGGGGACGATAAACTTTTCAAATAAATCTGCTCCCTGGTGCTGCGTTCTGTTTGAAAAAAAACCAAATTGCGAATTAACGGTGGTTTATGCTTGACATTGCATAGGAGGTTTATTACCATCAGAAAATTATGAAAGGCCCGTCTCGTTTCTGACGGATCTGTTTGTTCTAAGGGAAAGATCCATTTGCAAAAGTGGCAGCCTGAAGCTTGGAACGATGAAAAATTTTTGAAAGGGGGATGTCACTATGGCTAATGGAACAGTAAAGTGGTTTAATGACCAGAAGGGCTTTGGCTTCATCGAACAGGAAGATGGGCCCGATGTATTTGTTCATCACTCGGCAATCAATGCTAGCGGGTTCAAGACTCTTAACGAGGGTGATCGCGTTACCTTTGATATCGAGCAGGGACAGAAAGGTCCTGCCGCAGCAAACGTAACAGTCGCTTAGACTCGTATCCGTTTTACAACGGGCATGCCGGAATACCTGGCATGCCCGTTTTTATTTCTGCTGCGAGCCAAGGCTCTTAAGGAGTGCCTTTCTTTTTTTGTTCCCTTTCGATCACGTCCTTCAATGATTCCAGGCTTCTATTTTTCACGCGCTTGCCATTAATAAATATTGCCGGAATACCAGTCACCCCGATACCCTTTCCTTCTTCGTAGTCTTCAGTTATTTTCTGGAGAATCAAGGGATCTTGCATGTCTGCTTCAAACCGTGGTACATCCAACTTCAAGGCGCCGGCGATCTCACTGATTTTCTTGTCATCAATCACTCTGTAATTTTCGAACAATTCATCATGAAATTCCCAGAACTTTCCCTGCCGCCCGGCTGCAAGGGCAGCTGCAGCCGCCTTTTCAGCATATCTGTGACTGCTAAGGGGAAAGTTTTTGAAAACAACCTTTACCGTTTCCGGGTACTGCTTGAGCAACTGCTCAAGTGTCGGCGCCAGCCGTGCACAGTAAGGTCACTGGAAATCACTGAAAACTGCGATGACAACAGGGGCCCCGGAAGGGCCTTTATGGGGGGAATCGGAAAGGTTAATATCCACAATAAAATCGAAGTCTAACCATTCAATTATTCCTGTCTGTTTACCCGAGAGGTAAATCTGCCCGCCATCCGGACTGACCGAGATGTGGTCCACATCTTTTCCCGTTGTAATCTTTCCCACGGGCTTTCCGTCCCGGTCATAGATGGAGATATCGCCTCCTTTGGTAAGCACAAAAAAATGCTTTCCATCAGGGCTGACCGTAAAATCAAGAATCGGCTCGCCAACTTTCAGAGCCCCTGAGGCAACCCATTCCACCTGTGCAAAACTATAAGAAAAAAAACCTAAAACGACCCACACTCCAAGCAAAACTCCAATGCATTTTGTTTTCATACGATTCTCCTTTACTACGATGTCCGCCTACACTTCCACCGCAAGAATCCCACTGTAGATGCCAAGCCAGTTGCGGCCCATGATTTTCGCCACAGCGCTTCCGCCATAACCGTGATTCATCATTTCATCGACCAGAAGCCCTATGCCGGTAATGTTTTCCATCCCTTTGATGGAAGCATCGAAACCGCAAAGGTCTGAACCTATTCCCACCCCATCGGGCCCGAATTTCTGCACTACCATATCCAGATGATTAAAGACGCTCCTGACTTCCGCTTTTCCTTCGGGCGCCAGCATCTCCGGATTCATGGTGATTCCCACCATGCCTCCCCTTTGAAAGATCTCGCGAACCTGTTTCATATCGATATTTCTCTGAATGTCAAAGATTTCCCTGATGCCGGTATGGGAGGAAATCATGGGGGTCTCCACGAGATCAAGTAACTCCCAGAAACAGGCAGGATGAAGATGGGCCACATCCAGGAGAATCCTCTTTTCACCCAGGATCCTGGCGACCTCCCTTCCAACATCCGTGAGTCCCCGCGAAAATCGGATACCATTTCCATCACCCAGGCGGTTCCCACCCGCATGGGTCAAACCAACCGCAAAAACCCCGTTTTCTCTCAGCGTGTCAATTTGGGAAATATTGCCGGCAAGGCAATCCGCATTTTCCAGAAGAAATAACGTCCCGAGATCCTCGGGATGATTTTGCAGTTCGTCAAGATCCTTTTTATTTTTAAGGATTTTCAAGGGTTCCAGGGAGCGTTGGGCAAAGTCTAAAACCTGTTGATAATGCTTGAGTGATTCTTTTCCGTTGAACAAGTCCTGGCAATAGATAGCCGTGCAGAAAAGCCTTACCCCGGAAGCCATCGCCGTATGGAAAGTGAACGGTCCTTCCTTCAGGTCCCGGAACGATCCTTCATAGCCGGGTTTCATCAGAAAATATGGAAGATCCACATGGCCGTCAACGAAGAATTTCATATCTGAACCGTTCTCAGTGTCTTTTGTCATGCATTGCCTCTTTTCGCGCAAAACCATACCAAAAAAGGCCACCTGACGAAAGGACCATTTGACGGAAGTCGATTCTCCCTTTATACTGGAGAAAAAAGTTGTCCTTTTGTCACTTGAAGACCTTTCCAAAAAAGCCGTACTGGCGATTTGGAGTGGACTATGGAGCTCTCCAAAAAAAATGTACGACTGGTGAAACCAGCAGAAACACACGAAAGGATTCCATGAAAATCGTCCTGGTTTTTCCGCCCTTTTATCTGCAAGGCATGTACAATCTTCCGCCACTGGGCCTGATCAATGTTGCCACTTCCATCAAGAATTCCGGGCATGAGATTGTCCTTCTTGACCTTGTTCTGGCCATTCGCCGGAATACCTTGTCCATGGGGAAAAACATTTATGACGAATCGGCTGAACTCATTCTGGGCGAAAACCCGGATATGGTGGCCATCTCGGCCCAGTGCACCACATTTCCCCCTGCTATTCAGATTTCCAGGAGAATAAGGGCCCGGGACCCTCATGTCAAGATCGTTTTCGGGGGACACAATGTTTCCTTTGCCGACAAAGCAACTCTCGAAAACTTTCCTTTCATCGACTGTATGGTACGGGGCGAAGGGGAAACGATCTTCCCTGAACTCGTTGCAGCCTATGCGAACGGTGATGACGAATCCGGAATAGCGGGAATTACTTTTCATCGGGGCAACGAAATCATCGCGGGTGCGGATCGACCTCTGGTCTCGGACCTGAATGACCTGCCACTGCCCGATTACAGTTTTTCTCCCCCACTTCAAGCCTACCGAGATGCCTGCGAACTCCCAAGGAGCATCGCTATTCTTGAAGTTGGCAGAGGATGTCCGCATCACTGCATTTATTGTTCTGAATCGATCCTGTGGAGGCGCAGGTCGCGGACCTATTCCGTTGGCAGGCTGGTGAAGGAAATGGCCGGACTGCATCGCGACTTTGGAGCGGAATGTTTTCTGTTGGCTTACGACCAGTTTACGGCAAGGAAAGAATTTGTAAAATCCTTTTGCCATGAAG
>DUZB01000313.1 GCA_013349725.1 Deltaproteobacteria bacterium
GGAAGAGAATTTCCAGCTCTTTTCCCTCCTTTTCTCTCAGCGTTTCCAATTGCCCCGGCGGGATGCGATGGGTAATCTTTCCGCACAGGTAATTGATACAGATCACATGCCGGCTCACAAGGAGGCAGCCTTTTTCGCCTGAGAAAAAACAACTTTCTTTGACCTGTCTTTTTAGGGGGATGGCCACGCCAAGAAGAAAGTTGATCAGCAGAAGCCATCCATCATAGCGGTTTTCAAGCCCCGCACCGCAACAGGATCCCCCTTCAAGCTGGTCGCAACGCCTGCATATCTCCACGATACCGGTCTGCGCCATCTCCTTCCTGGAGGCCCGGGTTGTCTCTTTCAGTTGTCCGATAAGCGGGGCAACGTTGGGGTCTTCCAGAAGCTCTTTCCCGTATTGTTGAAAAAGATCCCGCGCATTGTTTATTCTTTCCTGAAAAGGCCGTGCAATGGATAACTGTTCAGGGCTCATGCGTCTTTCTTCTTATCCGTCCCCGCGCTGCCCTTTTTCGTGGTTTTCTTTGCCCCTTTTTTCTTTTTGTCGTCTCCGAACTCTTTGAGACCCATGGCCAGGGATTTGAGCTTTTCGTCAACGAGATCATTGATGGAGCCCTTTGTATAGCGCCCTGTTGCGGTCTTTACCCCGGCCTTTTTTCCGGTAAGTATTTCGATCCCTTCATCGATGGTTTTCACCGCATACACGTGAAAATCTCCCTTTTTTACTGCTTCGATAAGATCCGGTCTGAGCATCAGGTCTTTGACGTTGCTTGCCGGAATCATGACTCCCTGGTCTTTGGTTGGACCCAGCCTCTTGCAGCAGTCAAAAAAACCTTCTATTTTTTCATTCACACCGCCTATGGCCTGAATCTCGCCGTTCTGGTTTACGGATCCGGTTACGGCGATATTCTGTTTTATGGGGATTTCAGACAGGCTTGAAAGAAGCGCATAAATCTCCGTGGACGAAGCGCTGTCCCCATCCACCCCTCCGTAGGACTGTTCAAAGGCGATACTGGCACTCATGGACAGAGGCTTGTCCTGCGCATATCTCTTTCGCATATAGCCCCCTAATATAAGAACGCCCTTGTTGTGGGTGTTCCCGGACATGTCGGCTTCCCGTTCAATATTGATAATCCCCGCTCTCCCCATGGAGGTGGAAGCGGTAATGCGGGAAGGTTTTCCGAATGCGTAATCCCCCATGGAATAGACGGCAAGGCCGTTTATCTGCCCTACAACCTCTCCGCGCACATCAATGTTGAGGGTCCCCCGATCAATCATATCCTGGATGTGATCTTCGAACATGCTGGAACGGTATTTTCTGGTTTCTATGACCTTCTCCACATGTTTTTGTTCAACGATGGGAAGATTGTCCTGCTCGGCAAAGAAAGAGGCTTCCGTGATAAAATCGGTGATTTCGAGGAAACTGGTGGATATCTTCTCCTGTTTCCCGGTCATGCGAACCGTGTGTTCCACCATGGCGGCCACGGCGCCCCTGTCAAACGGTTTCAGCTTTTCCTCGCCTGTTTTCGTTTTGATAAATCTGGCGATCTGAAGGATGGTTTCCTCATTCCGGTGCATGGACGTGTCAAAATCGGCCCTGACTTTGAAAATCTTTTTCAGATCCTCGTCAAAGTTCAACAAAAGACTGTACAGGCGGTAGTCGGAAATAACCACGACTTTCACATTGAGTTCAATCGGTTCAGGTTTCAGCCCGCTTGTGGTAAACAGATAAAAGGGATCGTAGGTTTGAATCTCTAGCTGATCGCTTTTCAGCGCCCTTTTGAGGGCTTGCCAGACGCCGGGTTCCACCACAGCGTCAAGAAGATTGAGCACGAGATACCCTCCGTTGGCTTTGAGCAGGGACCCTGCCTTGATCTTGCTGAAATCGGTCCGCCACATGCCGGCTCGATCCACAATCCGTTCTATGCTTCCGAAAATATTCTTGTAGGTAGGATAGCTTTCTATAAGAATCGGGGGCCCTTTCTGCTCGCTGTTGTCCACCAGCAGGTTGACCTTGTAGGGTTGAAAACGATCTCCCTCGGGCATCATCATGGGAGACATCCCCGGAATCTGCGGCTGGGTATTGGGCATGAAAATCTGAAGGTTTTCCGCCATGTCCTTGAGCATGTCTTCCATGTAGCCTTTGATGACGTCTGTTTCATATTTTTCGAGAATCGGCTTTGCCAGTTCGGAAGCATTTCTCAGAAACATGACCCGGTCGATCTCTTCCAGTTTTTCCTGCACTTCTTTCTGGAGATCCCTGAGTTCAAGGAAAATCTGCTCCACCTGTTCTTTTAAAAGGCCGTACTTCTCTTTCATGCCCTCAAATTCGTCTCTTGGGAAGCGTCCTTTTTCTACCATGGCCTCAATCTGGTCAATGTGCATGGGGTTCCCGTCCACAAGGGGCATGACCTCCGGCCTTTTGATCTGCCCCACCTGGACATCAACGAGCGCGAATCCTTCTTTTTTCACTCTTTCTTCGAGTTCTTTGAAAAACCCCTTTCCTTTGGTTTCGTACAGCTCCATGATCTCTTTTTTCGCGTTAATGAATTCCTGGCTTTCAAAGAGTTTTGGAATTTGTTTTTTCAAGGCCTCCACAAAAACTTTGATATCCTTCTTAAAGGCAAGCCCCTGTCCGCTTTTAAAGTGGAACAGGATCGGTTCTTCCGGGTCCTTGAAGTTATTCACATAACAAAGATCTTCGGGGGGAGCACTATCGCAGCAGTTTTCTTCGAGCAGCTTTTTGACTGTGGACATGCGGCCTGTCCCGGCTACGCCGGTAACAAACACGTTGTATCCTTTTATCTTGATACCCATACCGAACTTGAATGCCTCAACCCCTCTTTTCTGTCCGATAATTTCTTTAAGAGGTTCGAGGTCGTCAGTGGTCTTGAAGGAAAAAGCGGCCGGTTTGAGCCGCCACCTAAGATCGTGAACAGGAACTTCGGGATAAGCGCTTTTTTTCGGCATGTGTGAAACTCCTTATTTTTCAATGGCAATCAGGTAAATTTTTTCCGGTTTCCATCTGGGCAGGGTAATCTTCAACAGGTTTCCTCTCATGACCGCTTTCACTTCGGAAATTTCGATCCTGAAAGGCAGCTGGATCGTCCGGACGAAAGCGTTGACGCATCGTTCCTCGAACCAGCTGCTTTCCTTTTTTTTAGCAGCGTGATTTTTCCTGCTTCCCTTTATGGTCAGTTTCTCATTGGTAACAATCACTTCCAGGTCCTCAGGGACCATATCCTTTAACATCGCTTCCACGATAAAGGAATCCCTTGTTACCACCGTATCGATGGCAATGTTATCGGAAGTTTTTTCAAAAAATATGGACAGTCCTGCATCGGACCAGCAGCTCTTGAAAAGACGATCCATATCCTTTCTCAATCTGTTCATCTCCCTATCTTTCCAAAGAATCAGCTCCGACATTGCTTTTACTCCCGGATAAAGGGTTTACGCACGAGTGGAACCCCTGAAGCCTTCAGGAACAGGAGACCCGTCCACATGAACCTTTCCATTTTCGTCCATGGAAAAACGTCCTTCGGCGATCATCTCAATGGTCAGAGGAAATATCTTCCAGTCTCCGATCTCCTTGAGCTCTTCCTGATGCGCGTCCACGACCTGAAGGAGCCGTTCCTCGTTATGAACAAGGTCTTCCACAGGGACGGGCAGATGCACATCCAGGGGTTCGGAGACCATCAGAAGGGGGCCGCTGTCCACTCCTTCGTCCGTCCAGAGCGTGGAGGACCGCAACCGGGTTTCTCCTGCCAGAATGGCGTCCCTCACCGCATCATCCCCCACATACTTTCTGCTCCCGCCGGGAAGCGTTATGGAAAGATCTGCAGGATGCACGTTCACGCATTTTTCGAGGGTAATATAGCTCATATATCCGCCAAGGGCAATGACATCTATTTCAAAGGCGTCCACAAGCCTTTTCGCCACACGGTCATATTCTTTTCTCGCGGCCAGGCCTTCAGCGGTTCCGACACTTCTTTTCAGTGATCTTTTGGCGTGAAAGGAGCGAATGTCGAAGCTGAAATAGGGAAGCCCGTTTTCCAGCGCAATTTTTTCCCCGGCGCAGTGACCGTCGGACCTGTCGCTGAAGAGAAAGATGATTTCAAACGGCGCCGTCCTCCCTCCTGTGGCCAGTTTTTCCCTGTGTTCTATGAGCCTGCGTATGTTTGTCCCCGAACCGGACAGGAACGCGGCCACTCTCATGGGCCGACCTGCCGCCAGCGGGTCAAAAAGAGGAGCCAATGGCATGTTTAAATCTCCTGAAAGAGCGCTTGAATCGGT
>DUZB01000214.1 GCA_013349725.1 Deltaproteobacteria bacterium
TTCGGAAGGTCATAATCTTAATCGTAATCATAATCTTACTCTTTTACAGCCTATTTTAGAGCTGCCCGATTATGATTACGAGTAAGATTATGAGTAAGAAAATAAATCTAATGGACCACGTTAGAACCAAACCCGAAAAGGAGAGCATCATGATAAAAAGACTTATGAGATATATGGTTGTTTTAACCGTTTCGTGCCTGATTTTTTCCCACCTGGCGCCCATAGCCCTGGCTGAGGAACATTACGAATCCATGGGTGAAAAAGGGGGCTATATGGCAGCCGACCTTGTTATCCTAAGGCCCATGGGAATCATAGCCACAGCTCTGGGCAGCATTGTTTACGTCATTTCCCTTCCCTTCTCGATCCCCGGAGGAAACCAGGACGAGGCTTACCAGAAACTGGTGGCGGACCCTGCGAACTATACTTTCCAAAGGCCTTTGGGGGAGATGTAGCGATTGCGGAATGCGGAATGCGGAATGCGGAATGCGGATTATTGAACCGCGAAGGCACGAAGATCGCAAAGTTTTTTTGGTTTTTTTCAGATCGGGGTTTCCGTCAGCTCAATTCCGAATTCTAAAATCCAAATTCCAAAATGCTATATGGACCCCACCATCCCATCTTCCAGCACCCCTTCCATGCGGACTTGGACGATCTGTCCCTTTAACGTCTTTTCTCCCTGGAAGACAACCGGTAGATAATTGTCGCTCGTCCCTTTCATGAAACCTTCCCGGTCTGCATCCACCCCTTCCACAAGCACAGGGTACTGTTTTCCAAGACAGCCAAGATGGAATTGGCGCCGTTTTTTTCGGCCCAGGGCCCGAAGCTCCGTCGCTCTTTCTTTGAGGGTTTCCGAATCTATTCTCCCTTTGAAATCCCAGGCCCTCGTCCCCGGCCTTGGCGAAAAAGGGAATACGTGCAGGTAGGACACCGGCAGGGCCTGGATCAGGGAATAACTGTTGCTGTGGGCAACCGGATCTTCCCCGGGAAACCCCGTCATCACATCAACGCCTATGGCCACATCCGGGATCCATTCATAGAGGGTTTTGACCACCTTTTCAAAAACCGCCGCAGGATACGTCCGGTTCATTCGTTTGAGGACCCCGTCGTCTCCGCTTTGAAGCGGAATGTGAAAATGCGGGCAGAGCCAGTCCCGTGAAGCAACCATTTCCATCAGATCCCTCTCGATTTCATTGGGCTCCAGAGAACTGAGTCGTACTCGCAAGGGAAATTCTTCCCTCTCTATGACCCGGAGAAGGGTAACGAGATTTACTTCCCCGGGCAGATCGATACCATATTTACCAAGATGAATGCCCGTGAGGACCACCTCTCTGTGGCCGTTTTTTGAAAGAGCCTGAAGCGAGGAGAGGACCTTTTCGGGCGAAAGACTTCGATAAGGCCCCCTGGTCATGGGAACGATACAGTAACTGCAGAAAGACCGGCACCCGTCCTGTATTTTCAAGTAGGCCCTGGCCCTGCCCGGAAAGCGGTTGATTGGGAAAAAATCAAACGGAGCGCTTTCCTCAAAGGCCTTGAGGGACAAGACCTGCTCCGATGAACTTCCCCCTCGCAGGACCTGTCTAATGACTTCCGATTTGCACCTGTTGTCCACCACAAGGCTGACCCCGTCTATGTCCCGAATCTCTTCAGGAAAGGCCTGGGCATAACACCCGACGGCTGCGACGCGCGCTCCGGGGTTTTCCCTGATGGCTTTTCGAATGGCCTGCCTGGACTGGTGCGCGGCCCTGAGGGTGACGATGCATGTATTGACCACAATCAGATCGCACGCGTCATCGCCTTTACCCTGCTGCAGCCCCGCTTCCGAAAAAGCCTCATTGAAAGATGCGGATTCGTACTGGTTCACCTTGCAGCCCAGGGTGACGATCTTAAACGACCGGGGATTCTCTTTTTGTGGTTTTTTCAAATATCTGACCAGGGCCATTAAGCAGCCGTTACTCCGTAACCTTCAGGACCTGGTCTTCATGGATCTTCCAGTAATCTTCTCCATTTCCAGGCGCAACAATCCAGTCTTCCATAATTCCGCGGTATTCCGGTGTCGGACGAATCTTTAGGAGAACCTCGTTGATCTCTTGAATCAACTGGCGTCCCCACGGCGTATCAGGGCATCGCACGGCTCCCCTGATGGGAAGCGCTTCGGCATTCTCTTTCAAAACGATCAGGTTATGGGGTGGAAGAGCGATGGTGGGAACAGAGGTGAGAAAGGCCCGGTTTCCGTAGAATTCACCCGTGAAACAGACTTTTCTGTCCTGATTGAGTTCCCATGCAATACGCGACGCGTTGGCAGCCCGGGTCTCGGAACGTCGTCCCTTGAGACCGTTGATGATCATTTTCTGGACCCGACCCGCAATCCCGTTTCGCTTATCAGGACCTTTTGTAATAAACAAGGGCGGCAGATCAAGAATCAGCCAGGTGATGGTTTCGGGTTCTTCACCGGTTGCAGGGACATAAAAAGAGCCTGAAAAAAGGAGGAAGACAGCAAGAAAGAAGATGCAACCCAACTTCGACATTCATTATTCCTTGTTCGATACTCGTTTTTCATGAAGTTTTACGGAAGGTTTTGCCCTTTTACCGATCGGACACCCCGATCAGAAAAACAACAAAAAACCTTTGCGCCCTTTGCGGCTTGGCGGTTCAATCTTTGCCCTGTTTCGGGGAATCGGTTTTGGAAACAGCCCCCGATTTTTCCATTTCCTTTATTGAAATCCATCCCCCACCCAGGGCCTTGTACAACCCCACATAGCTGTTCAGGTACTGTTGCCTTAATTCCGAAAGCTCCAGTTCCGCAGAAAAAAGGGCCCGCTCCGTTTCCAGGACCTCCAGATAACTGCTGACACCTTTGTCATACCGCAACTTTGCCAACCTGTTCGCATTCTTTGCGGCCTTTTCTTTTCTGCTTACGGAAGCAATCTGTTCTTTGTAGGTACTGATGTCCACCAGGGCGTCTTCCACTTCCCGGAACGCGGTCAGGACTGTGTTTTCATAAAAGGACAAGACCTGCTTCGTCTTCGCCTCTTCAATTTGCACCCTCCTGATATTCTTGTAGAAATCAAAGATCGGCCCGAACAGTCCGCCCTGGACCGACCAGATGCCCCCCTCCGAGGTAATGGAGGACAACTGAGTACTGGCGAGACCAAGAAGCCCTGTCAGGGTAATGGAGGGGAGCCTGTAGGCTTCGGCCACGCCAATGGCTGCCGTTTGTGCCTTGAGTATGTACATGGCCTCGATAACGTCAGGCCTTCGCTCCAGGAGGCTGGAAGGCAGGTCAACGGGAATAACGGGAGGCACGCTCTGATTCGTAAGACCTTCCCCCGTCTTTATGGATCCGGGAAGTTTACCCAGCAGGATGCTCAATGCGTTTTCCGTTCTGGCAACGGAGCGTTCGTACAGCGGAATGGCGGAGGCGGCTATCTCTTTCTGGATTTGGGCCTGGTTAAGGTCCAGTTCAGGAATAATTCCCCGATCGAACCTTTTCTGGATAATATCCAGGCTGTTTTC
This sequence comes from Deltaproteobacteria bacterium, assembly GCA_013349725.1. The sequence continues at coordinate 3,514 of DUZB01000214.1, forward strand.
CCTCGACTTTAAAGTCGATTTGGAAATCTCTAATCGCAGATGGTAATCCAGCAGCAGGTAGTAAGTTCCGACCACTTCCGATATCAGGCTGATCTGGACGGTCCTCAGCGCGTATTCGGAGGCCATGAGCTGCGCCCTGGCGGCTTCCGTGGCCCTGCGGAATTTCCCCCAGAAATCGATTTCCCAGTTCAGCGCGGGGGAGATATAGTAACTGGTGCTCGTCTGATCGGATCTTGAGCTACCCCCGAAATTTCCCGTTCCGGCGCCTCCTTGAATGTTGATCTGGGGGAACTGGTCTGCCCGCGTAAAGCCCAGAGAAGCGCGCGCCTCTTCCACACGACTTGCGGCAATTTGAAGGTCCTTATTGTTTTCAAGGGCCATGGTCACAAACAGATAGAGAACCGGGTCATTGAACAGTTTCCACCATTCAAGGTTCACATCCGATTCCATGGGCATGTTTTCAGACCGGTACTGATCTGGTGTTTCCACCACGGGCTTCTCGAAATCCGGGCCCACCGCACAACCTGAAACGAGGATGAAGACCAACATGACAATGGCCTTTCCCCAATTTTTTGCTGTATACCGGTTCATCGTCTTTTCAACTCTTCTCTCAACGAAAAGCCAAACCTATGATCTTTAAGTTTGAAGCTCCCGTAAAAAGTCCCCAAGGCCGTCATTCCCGCGAACGCGGGAATCTATAAGGTGTTAATGTTCCTGGATTCCCGCGTTCGCGGGAATGACGAAAAAGGATGATTTTCGACTTTTTACG
>DUZB01000271.1 GCA_013349725.1 Deltaproteobacteria bacterium
GACAACCGCAAAAAATTATCGCCGCTATAAAGGATTCCGGGTTAAGAGGCCGCGGAGGAGGGGGATTTCCAACCGGGGTAAAATGGCAGAGTTGCGCCGAACATGAGGGAGAGCGTTTTATCATATGCAATGCGGACGAAGGAGATCCCGGGGCTTATATGGACCGGAGCATTCTGGAAGGGGACCCACACACCATTCTGGAGGGAATGTTGATTGCAGGCCTTGCAATCGGCTCAGCGCAGGGTTTTATCTACGTGCGCAATGAATATCCCCTCGCAGTAAAGCGTCTGGTAACCGCCATCAGACAGGCAACGGATTACGGACTGATCGGAAACGATATTGCAGGATCCGGTTACCATTTTCAGATAAGGATTTCCACCGGCGCCGGCGCCTTTGTCTGCGGTGAATCAACGGCCCTCATGGCCTCCCTCGAAGGGGAAGTCGGCAGGCCCAGGGCCAAGTATATCCACACCGTAGAAAAAGGTTTCCGGAGCAGTCCGTCAAACTTGAATAATGTGGAAACCTATGCCAATGTCCCCGTCATCCTTTCCAAAGGGGCCCGGTGGTTTGCTGAGCTGGGCGCCCCGGACAGCACAGGTACCAAGGTTTTCAGCCTCGTTGGAAAAATCAGGAACACCGGACTTGTGGAAGTCCCCATGGGAATTTCCCTGAAGGAAATCATTTATGATATAGGAAATGGAATTCCCCGCAAAAAGAGATTCAAGGCCGTTCAGACGGGAGGGCCATCGGGCGGCTGCATCCCCGAAGAAATGCTGGATATTCCAGTAGACTACCAACACCTGGCCCAGGCAGGCTCCATTATGGGTTCCGGTGGCATGATTGTTATGGATCAGGACACCTGCATGGTGGATGTAGCGCGTTATTTTCTCGATTTCCTGAAAGATGAATCCTGCGGACAGTGCAATCCGTGCCGCGAAGGAATCAAGAGGATGCTCCAGATTCTCACCCATATCTGTGAGGGCAAAGGGAAAGAGGGCGACATCGAACTCCTTATGGAGCTGAGCGACATGGTTGGCAAATTTTCTCTGTGCGGTCTGGGCACATCCGCTCCCAATCCTGTCCTGACCACCATCCGCTATTTCAGGGACGAATACGAGGCGCATATCCGGGACAAGAGATGCCCTGCCGGGGTCTGTAAGGCCCTATTTCATTATGAAATTGACGAAATTGCCTGCACCGGTTGCAGACTTTGCGGTCTCAAATGCCCAAAGGAGGCCATCACCGGTGAAAAAAAGAAACCGCACAAACTAGATCCGGAAAAATGCATCAAGTGCGGCATCTGTTACGATGTCTGCAAATTCGATGCGGTCGTTATCAGGTAAGGTGAAAGGGTTAGACATGATCACTTTTAAGCTCAACGGGAAGGAAGTACAGGGGAAAAAAGGCCAGTATATCCTGCAGGTTGCCAGGGAGAACGGCATTGAAATACCCACCTTGTGTCACCATGAAGCACTGGAGCCTGCGGGCATGTGCAGGTTATGCACGGTAGAACTTTATGATGGCCGCAAAAGTCGTTTTGTAACGGCATGCAACTACCCCATCTGGGACGGCATGGAGGTCTTTACGGATTCGGAGGAAGTGCACAATGGCCGTAAACTGATTGTGGAAATGCTCCTCTCCCGCTGCCCGGAAGTCCCGGTTATCATGGACCTGGCTTCGAAATACGGCATCACGACGCCGCGTTTCGAGTTAGAGGATGATGATTGCATTCTGTGCGGACTCTGTGTAAGGGTCTGCGAAAAAATGGGGAACAGCGCCTTAAGTCTTGCAGGACGCGGTACGGATATGAAGGTGGATACCCCCTTCCATCTCCAGTCGGATGTGTGTATGGCCTGCGGGGCATGCGCCTCTGTCTGCCCGACCGGGCATATCCGGCTCGAAGAGATCAGTGCTCAGGCGTTTCAACCGATCCCGTCCGAATATGACATGGGGCTGAAAGGACGAAAACCGATTTACGTACCCTATGCCCAGGCCATTCCCAATACGCCTGCTATCGACAGAAATCAATGCATCCATTTCAAAAACGGTGGGTGTAAGATATGCTCCGAATTCTGCGGGGTACACGCCATTGATTATCTCCAGCAGGACGAGACCGTCGAGCTGAATGTGGGCGCCATCGTGCTCGCTCCCGGCATCCAGCCCTTTAATCCGGCAAAATACAAAACCTATGGCTATGCCAGACATCCGGACATCATTACTTCCATGGAATTTGAGCGGATATTAGCTGCGTCCGGACCCACCCTGGGGCGCCTTCAAAGACCATCCGACAACAAAGAGCCCAGGAAAATCGCATGGCTTCAGTGTATTGGATCGCGGGATTTAAACGGCTGCGACCACGGATACTGTTCCTCTGTCTGTTGCATGTACGCTATCAAAGAGGCGGTCATCGCCAAGGAACACGCCAATCAGGAACTGGACTGCGCCATCTTTTTCATGGACATGCGTACTCATGGAAAGGATTTTGAAAAATATTACGAGGATGCAAAAATAAAACACGGGGTGCGCTTTATCCGCTCCCGGGTTCCCACCGTGGATACAGGCGGTAAAAACGGTGATCTTCTGGTTCCCTATGTGACCGAAGAAGGCCNTGTGGTGGAGGAGGCCTTTGATCTCGTTGTCCTTTCCGTAGGTCTGGAAACTTCCNCTGAGGCACAGGAAATGGCCTACCGCCTGGGGATTGATCTCACGGATGGGGGGTTTTGTGAAACAGGATCCTTTACTCCCGTCACTACTTCCAGAGAAGGCATTTTTGTGTGCGGTGCATTTCAGGGACCTAAAGACATCCCCCAGTCCGTCATCGAGGCAAGCTCCGCTTCCGTGGAGGCAGGAGCACTGCTGAGCAGCGCCAGGAACACGCTGATTAAACAGAAAACTCCTCCGAAGGAAATCTCCGTTACGGGGCAAAGGCCGCGCATTGGGGTCTTTGTTTGTCATTGCGGGATCAATATCGCCGGGGTGGTGGATGTCCCGGCAGTACGCGAATATGCCGCCTCTCTTCCTTATGTGGAATATGTGGCGGACAATCTCTATTCCTGTTCACAGGATACCCAGGAAAGCCTGACCAGGGAAATTCGGGAAAGAGGGCTCAATCGTATCGTTGTGGCCGCTTGCACGCCAAAGACCCATGAAGGTCTTTTTCAGGAGACGCTGATCGAGGCCGGGCTGAACAAATACCTCTTTGAAATGACAAACATCCGAAACCATGATTCCTGGGTTCATAAAAATGAGCCGGCTGTAGCCACGGAAAAAGCAAAAGATCTTGTCCGCATGGCAGTGGCCAAAGCGGCTCTCATAGAACCGCTTGTGGAGACAGAGCTGAATATTGATCAGGCGGCGCTTGTAGTGGGAGGCGGGATTTCAGGAATGGTGTCCGCTAAAAGTTTTGCGAAACAGGGATACCGGGTGTGCCTTGTAGAACATTCCGAGGCCCTGGGGGGACAGGCGCAGAGGCTTTTTAGGACATGGAAAGGAGAAGACGTACCATTGAAGCTGGGGGAACTGATCGACTCTGTGCAGACAGACCCCAACATTGACATTAGGCTCCATACAGAACTGGTAAACGTGGATGGTTTTGTGGGGAATTTCACGACCACTTTGGTTTCCTCGAATGGAGAGAAGAAGGAGTTTAAGCACGGCGTGGCGGTGCTTGCCACGGGAGCGACGGAATCCAAACCGGAAGAGTACCTTTACAAGAAAGATCCGCGGGTATTGACCCATCTTGAACTGGATGAACAGTTCATCGCAGAAGATCCGGCTTTAAGGGCATTGAATGCAGCGGTTTTTATTCAGTGCGTCGGTTCCAGAGAACCTGAAAGGCCCTACTGTTCGAGGGTCTGCTGCACCCACGCCATTGAAAGCGCCCTGCACCTGAAAAAGCTGAACCCCGAGATGAAGGTGTACGTCCTGTATAGGGATATCCGAACCTACGGGGAAAGGGAATATCTTTACAGGAATGCGCGTCTTGCCGGTATCCTTTTTATTCCCTTTACCGTGAACAGCAAACCGCAGGTATCCATTGAAAACGATAGGTTGAGGGTGGAAGTTATCGATAAAATCCTTGGTAAGAAAGTCATTATACGTGCGGATTTACTGGCCTTGGCTTCTGCTATAGTCCCGCACGGAGATGAGAAACTCGGTCAGTTATTCAAGGTGCCCATGAATGCAGATCGCTTTTTTGTGGAGGCCCACGCCAAACTGGGACCCTCGGAATTTGCCACGGATGGGGTCTTCCTATGCGGCATGAACCATTATCCGAA
>DUZB01000101.1 GCA_013349725.1 Deltaproteobacteria bacterium
CTTGATCCGCCAGCCGGTTCCCTCGGTTACGACCGCTTTCATAAGATCGGTCATGACATAGGCGGTTTCCTCCGGAATGACGCGAACCATTTCAGGCTGGTTTTCTTCAAGAATTTTGTCCGAACGGTCTACGATTTTCTTGACAAAAATCGGTTTGACTCTCATTCCACCATTGGCGAAGACGGCATAAGCCGTTGTCAGTTCCATCAGGGACACACCGGATGATCCAAGGGCCAGGGAAAGATCGGGGGCCAGATCTGATTCAATTCCCATTTTTCGAGCGTATTTAACGGCGTAACCGATTCCGATCTCCTTTAAAAGTTTGACGGTGATCACATTTCTTGACTTGGCAAGGCCGGTTCTCAGTAACGTGGGGCCGAAGAATTCCTCTTTGTAATTTTTCGGTTTCCAGGCCCTTCCGTCCGGTGTGCGGTCGGAAATGAAAGGGGCATCGATAATAATCTTGCTGGGATTCATCCCCCAGTCAAGGGCGGCCGAATAAATCAGCGGCTTGAAGGCAGACCCCGGTTGACGTTTGGACTGAATGGCCCTGTTGAACTGGCTTCCCCGAAAATCCCGCCCCCCAACCATGACCTTTACCTCGCCCGTTTCAGGGTCCATGCAGACAAGGGCGCCCTGAACTGCCGGCATCTGTTCGAGAGAGACCTCCCATGTGAACCGATTCTCTCCTTTGGGTTCTTTGCCTGGCGTGTTCTTTCCTGCCTTTGAAGAATCGTATTCTTTTTCGATGCGAACCAGGACAACATCGCCCGCTTTCATTGCCTGGGAAGGTTTTTTGATCCTGGCGGCGTAATAGGGCCTTTCTTTATTGGGCGCCCTGGCCCATCGCATATCTTTCAGAGGAAGAACGGACAATCGGCTCCCGATCTGAATTTCCACAAAGGAATTTCCATCGTCCACCTTCTTAACGAGGCCTTTGACTACTGCTCCGACTTTCGGAAGATCGGGTGACATTGTTTTCACCGCTTCCGTTTCGTATGCAGAAACCTGTTCCGGAGAAAGTTGTTCGAGAGGACCTCTGAACCCCTCTCTTTTGTCCAGGTCCGCCAGTCCATTGTTCAGGACTTCTCTGGCCTGGAGCTGCATCTTGAGATTTACGGTGGTGTATACTTTCAGCCCTTCCCGGTACAGCTGGTCCTTGCCATATTTCTCCAGGAGATACTGTCTGACGTATTCGGTAAAGTAAGGCGCCCTTTCAAAGGTGTTCTCCCCTTCGGCTTCGATAATCAGTTTGGCGTCAAGGGCCTCTTTACAGGCCTCGGGAGTGATCCATTTCTCCTCCAACATCCTTTGGAGCACATATTTCTGTCTGGCCCTGGCCCGATCGAAATGTTTGACAGGGGAATACCTTGCAGGCGCCTGGGGAAGTCCGGCAAGCATGGCCGATTGCGCGAGATTCAGCTCCTTGGCTGGTTTGTTAAAATACGTTCTGGCCGCTGCTTCCACACCATAGGCGCCCTGTCCCAGGTAGATCTGGTTCAGATAAAGAAAAAGAATGTGTTCTTTTGAAAAGGATTTCTCCAGTTGAACGGAAAGAATGGCTTCCCTGACTTTTCTTTTGTAGGTTCTCTCAATGTTCTTAAGAAGCAGGGATTTCGTAACCTGCTGGGTGATGGTACTGCCTCCCTGTTCTATTTTTCCCGCAGTCATATTCTTGAGAAATGCCCGGAATATGCTTTTTATGTCTATGCCTTCATGTTCAAAAAACCTGGAATCTTCTGCTGCAACAAACGCCTGGATGACCTGCTTTGGCACCTGATCCAGGGGAATTACCGTTCTTTTTTCCTCCCAGAGCCTTCCAATGACTTCTCCGTCATCGCTGAATATCTCGGTGATCACAGGGGGACGGTATTCAGTTACCGATCCGATATAGGGAAGATTGCTGGACCAGATATACCAGAAGTAGGCCCCGGTACCAATGCCGAGCAGGGCGAGTACGGCGAAAAAAAGAAAGCTGAATTTGAAGAATCTTTTAACGGTCATGGGTTTCCTGCTCCAGTGGAATACTAAACTTGATAAACATAGACGCCTTTGCCGTTATATTCAAGAAATTTCCAGTCTCCAGCACCACGATTTCACGCCAACATTACCGATTTGTAATTTTCTCGAAATGTTTCTGAAAGGGTAGCCTGTTATTTTTCTTCCCGACAGGATGGAAAAAGGGCGGAGTTGCCCTTTTGGGAAAAATGAAAGAAGAACTGCATGAAAGGAGACAGCATGAACATTCGAACAGAAAGAACACAAGGCCGCAGGTTTGAGGATGCCCCATCTCATTCAATCGGGATAAGGGAGCCGATGCGGGCTGCCGGTCCTCAGTTTACCAGCATTCAGACCATCAACGATTCCGTGCAGCAGGCATCGGCGTGGGTACGGCCCCTGGAACAGGAGATGGGCCGGGTTATCGTAGGGCAGAAATATCTTATCGATCGGCTTCTCGTAGGACTTCTCTCTAATGGCCACATCCTCCTGGAAGGCGTACCGGGACTGGCGAAGACCCTGGCTCTCAAGACACTGGCATCAGCCATTGATACCGGTTTCAGAAGGATTCAGTTTACCCCCGATATGTTGCCGGCCGATATTGTTGGAACGGAAATTTACAATCCCAGGGATGTTTCCTTTGTGATCAAGCACGGACCGGTTTTTACCAATCTTATCTTAGCGGACGAAATCAATCGTGCGCCTGCGAAGGTGCAGAGTGCGCTCCTTGAGGCCATGCAGGAGAGGCAGGTTACCATCGGTGAGAATACCTATCCTCTTAAAGATCCTTTTCTGGTGATGGCCACCCAGAACCCCATCGAACAGGAAGGTACCTATCCGCTGCCGGAGGCTCAGGTGGACCGTTTCATGCTGAAGATAGTGATTACCTATCCTTCCGTTGCGGAGGAGAGGATTATCCTGGATTCCGTTGAAACTACGGAGCAGCCGATACCGATAAACAGAGTTGTCCGGGCGGAGGACATCCTTCGGGCGCGCCAGGTAGTGAATACCATTTATATGGATGAGAAGGTGAAAGACTACATCGTCAGCCTGGTTTATGCAACGCGGGAACCCGAGGCATACGGGCTGGATCTGAAACCGTACATCCAGTACGGCGCTTCTCCAAGGGCGACCATCAATTTGAAAGCCGCCGGCAAATCCCTGGCGTTCCTTCGCGGACGCGGGTATGTGACGCCGGAAGATGTGAAATCCATTGCCATGGATGTGCTCAGGCACCGGGTCGCTATCACCTACGAGGCGGAAGCAGAGGCGCTTACCAGCGAAGATATGGTCACCAGAATCCTGGAAACCATTCCTGTCCCCTAACGGTTTCCGGCTATTCCATAAACCATGAAGGGATCGGCTAAAGAGGAAAAAGAATGGATACGCAAATAAGCAGAGAGATTCTAAACAAGGTGCGGCAGGTGGAAATAAAAACCAACCGCCTGGTGGATGAATCTTTAGCAGGGCATTACCACTCCGTCTTTAAAGGGCGGGGAATGGATTTCGATGAGGTTCGGGAATATGTGCCGGGAGATGAAGTCCGAACCATTGATTGGAACGTTACGGCAAGGACAGGTCGGACGTACGTAAAAAAATTCACCGAAGAGCGCGAGCTGACCATCATGCTCCTCATTGACGTGAGTGCATCGGGGGAATTTGGATCCTCCAGCCAGAGTAAAAGAGAGATGATGGCCGAACTGGGAAGCGTGCTTGCTTTTTCAGCGGTTCGCAACAACGATAAGGTGGGGCTTATTCTTTTTACCGACGAGGCGGAGCTTTATATCCCACCGGCCAAGGGAAGGTCTCACATCCTTCGGGTCATTCGCGAAATCCTCTTTTTCCAACCTGTAGGAAAAGGTACGAATCTGGAAGCGGCCATGGATTTTGCAAACCGGGTCATTCGAAGGAAAGCCATTGCGTTTCTCATATCCGATTTCTGTCTGCCGGGAGATTTTGACCTGTCTCTGGAAACGCTTCGTCCCAAGCTTCAAATTACCGGTCGCCATCACGATCTGGTCGCCGTTTCAGTCCATGACCCCAGGGAGAAGGAACTTCCTGATATCGGACTTATTACCATTGAAGATTCAGAAACGGGGGAGCAGGTGGAACTGGATACGGGAAAAGCGGAGATCAGAGCGCGCTTTTCCGAGCTGTCCGGATCCCGGCAGAAAAACTTGCGCCACACGATCCGATCGTGCGGCGTGGACATGCTTGAACTGGCCACTGATAAACCCTAT
>DUZB01000156.1 GCA_013349725.1 Deltaproteobacteria bacterium
CTTGCCGGCGCCCCCAGGATATGAAACAGTTTAGTATAAGGAATCGCGGCAATGAAGCTCAGGCAGAGGAGTGTGTGCAACCACCAGAGAGATGGATAGAGTACTTCAGCCGTGCCGGGTGAAAAAAGGCCGCTTACCCACCAGCCCACAAAGGACCATGCAGCCCATGCTGGTTGCTGCGCGGATAACCTCGATCCTTCCAGTACGAAACCCGACAGTACAATCAGCAGAAGCCACAAGGGAACAATGGCATCTTCCAGCCGTCTTTCAAGTCGGGGAACGCGTTGGAGGTATCTGCGAATGAGTGCCCATAGTATCCCTGCCAGGAGCATGAGGCCTGCCAGCTCCATGATCATGGAAAAGGCCAGGTAGGCCATGCCTTCCAGAAATGAAAAAAGATAATGGTGGATGGCCAGTACGCTGGTACCGATAAAAAGGATCAAAAAACCCCAGAAAATGAAGAGGTGCATGACCCCCGCAGCCACATCTCCCTGAAGAACACGTCGCCCCAGGAAGACATCCAGGATCATTTTCTTGAGCGCGTCCCCTGAATAGGAAGCCTCCGTCGATTTCGCGGTCTTTTTCCAGACCTGGAGATATGCAAACAGACCTGCCAGAAGAAGTCCTGTGGCCAGGGTCGCCAGTAAGTAGAAGATCCAGACGGGTTCGATCTGCCAGAACATGTTGCGATGGGGTGTCATAGGAGCCATTTGCGATTTCGGATTTCGGAATTATGGAATGAATAATATCACTCCATGTCATGTGGAATTGGATATCACTATTGTTCCTTTTCTTATTGACTTGTCAAAGCAATTGTTTTTATAAAGTCATAAGGTTTTCTTATGCTGTAAAAGATATGCTTATGGGGTGCGTGATGCGAATCAACCTGAATCAGCTCCGATCTTTTTTCCTGGCAGCCCGGGAAAAAAGCATTACGAAGGCCGCCGAGGCCCTGTATATCACACAGCCCGCGGTCACCATGCAGATTAAATCCCTGGAACAGGATCTGGCGTTGAAGCTGTTTACACGGTATGGAAAGGGGCTTGAGCTGACCGATGCGGGCAAGGTCCTTTTCGGCTATGCGGAACGGGTATTTGAAATCGTGGAGGAGATGGAATACGTCCTGAAAGGCCATGCCGATCTGTCCCATGGCTCCCTGACCATAGGCACCACGAGAAGCTTTGCAAGGCACCTCATGCCGGGACTTCTCGCGCGTTTTCAGGGAAAGTATCCCGGCGTTAAAGTCTTTCTCAAGGTGGGCAGCTCAACAAAAATTGCCGACGGTGTGATGTCCTATGAATACAACCTCGGGGTCATCGGTCGAATTCCTTTTCGAAGTAAATTGAGTGTGGTTCCCTATTCGAAAGAAGAGTTCTGCCTTGTGGTTCCGACCAGTCACCGGTTCGCAGGCATGAAGGAGGTCGGTTTTCAGGACCTGAAGAACGAACCCATCATCATTCGGGAAGATGGATCAGGGTCCAGATATGCCATTTTGTCCCTGCTCAGTTCCCACGGGATAAAGCCGTCGGTCTTGCTGGAAGCGGAAAGCGTTGAGTTCATTAAAGAATATATCATAAAAGGGCATGGCATATCCTTCCTTTACAAGCCGGAAATCCGTCTGGAAGCACAGTTAGGGCTTCTCAAGCCCCTGACCATGAAGGAAGGTCCTATTCACATACAGACCGATGTGGTTTTCCCCAGGGAAATCGATCTGACACCGCCGACCAAGGCGTTTCTGCGCCTGTTTGAATAAATAGTTTTTGGGACGCAGATTTCCGCAGATACGCGCAGATAATGATGAGACCTAAAAGCTGCAATTAGCTTTTGCCTGGTTCCCATGCTCCAGCGTGGGAACCCATATGGTATGCATTCCCACGCTGGAGCATGGGAGAAAGCATCCAATTTCAAGTTTTAAGTTTCAAATTTCCAGTTTCCAATTGAAGTTTCATACAAGCCTCACTGCATCGGGATTCAGATGCAGATCCATAAGCCATTCCTGAATGGACCGGAAAAGGAGACGATAATAATTCTCCATCCCTCCAAGCCCCTTTCTCCCAAAATAGTAATTAATCTCCAGAAATAGAGGGAAGGTTTCCTTTCCCGCGGAAGGGACTAAAAAGTCGACGGCCGCAAGGTTGATCCCTGTTTTTTTCGACAGAACCTGCGCACAATCGTCCCCCATCTTGAGAAGCGCGGGCTGCCAGATTTTGTCAACAAGAGCGCCTTTGCTTATGGTTGTAATTTCCTGTCCGTAATGAACAGGACGTTTCCAGTAGGAAATAACATTTTTTCCCATGATGACCGACCGGAGCACATTCCCGCCGCACGGGATGAATTCCTGAACAACAAATCCCTTGGCGTCTGCTCTTTCCTTGAGGGTAAGACGATGCAACGCCGCATGAAATGAAGGCGCGTCCTTCACCAGGAACACTCCTTCTCCCTCATGGCTCAAATTGGCTTTCATAACAAAAGGGCCATGCTGCATAAGCGCTTCTATTTCCGGATTGGCCTGCACGTATGCGTCAACCGTTTCCCAGCTGGATGTCTCCGGATGGCGCAGGTCAAAATCCTTGAAAAGGCTGCTTTGCCCTATCTTTCCGGGATATTTGTAGCGCATGGTAAAATCCGGGAAAGTCTTCACCTCTGCTTTACAGCAGGCCTCAAAAAGGGGGCCGACCATTCCCTGATGCAAAATGACAGCCTCCGCGGAGGAAATCATTTCCATATCTCTGCTGCTGAGACTTCTGTCGCCAAGGATTATCTGCAAATCGGCATCGATACAAGGATGAAATGACAGGATCATAATCGGGTCTGTATCACCATGTTATTGGTTTCATGTTTACAGGAACGCCTGAAAATTTCCATGAGGTTTGACTTTTTTCGCTCAGGTGATTAGTTTTGGCATTATAGTTCATTTGAGGGGTGGATAACAATGCCAATATTTGAATTCCAATGTGCCGAATGTGGGGCGCCATTTGAAAAACTGTTCATGAATTACGAGGAAATCGTCAGCCTGTCTTGTCCAAAATGTAATTCCGAGACGGTGGAGAGAAAGCTCAGCCAGACCAACTACACCATGAGTGTGGGAGCGGGCGGGAAACAGCCCTCAATCACTGCTAAAACCTGCGGGTCGGGAAATCAGTGTATGTCCATGACCCTTCCCGGCCACACAAAATGAGCCATCCGCCTGCCGCATCCATGGGCTCGGATCACCATCTCAGTGATGAAGACAGGATGCATATCCTGCAGGTCTTTGAGGAAGAAGTAGTTCCTCGACTCATAAGAATGGATGCAAAGATCGGTAACTTAAACTGCGAGTTCGCTGGAGAAAAATACAGGAGCTGGGTCATCGAATTCAGAACCAACCGGTCAGGGTTTGAAATTGTTGATTTTGAATATGATGAGCATTCTCGACAGATCCAAATGCCGACCCAACCGTTTGTCCAGCCATTAAATGACAATGTTTGAAAGCAAATTTTTCGGAAGAGATCCGGTCAAGAAAGCGACATGCCCTTTCTGCGGGCAACTTGTCGAGAGGCCGAAGGATTTGAGCACAAGACGACCAGGCGAAATGCCGGTGGGTGCGTGTTCGTGCGGCGCTGTTTATGCCTGTGATGAAACGGGGCATAATCTTGGTTCCGCCATGATCGAGGCGTTGGTTTTCGGGTCTAACATGGACTGGGACCTGGCATGGGGATTGCTGCCCGAAGAAGACTACCTTGCTGAAATCGTAGAAAATTATGACCTCAAGAGCCACCTGATTATCCCGGGAGGCGCCTACGAAGGCAGGAGGATAGCCGGTGCACTCTACTTCATCAGAATGCACAAAGATATTCAGGAAGTAACCTCTGATGGAGTGAGAAAAAGGCTGAAAGAGGCCGATGACATTTCCTCTGTATCCGGACCAAGACAGGAACAACAAAGGCCGCTCACAAAAAAACAAGTTGAAGATCTGGTCAGGGAGTACCGGATTGAACCTATTCTGGACGCTGCAAGGCAGGATAAGAAGGTAATCCGATATATCCAGCGCCTCATCTATTCAGGGGATACCCAGGCCAGAAACAAGGCAGCTGAAATCCTGGGCCATGCATGCGCCGTCGTAGCAGAGAAGGACCCGGGGGTTGTTTCCAAACTCCTTCAGGGCCTGTTTTACTCGCTCACGGACACCGCGGCATATCCCATGGGGGCCCTTGAAGCCATAGGGCAGATTATTGCTCAAAGGCC
>DUZB01000278.1 GCA_013349725.1 Deltaproteobacteria bacterium
CGGCCGCATTGGCGACCACGGCTTCCGCCACAAAGGTGGACGCTTCCTCCACCAGGCTTTTCCGGGAATCCACCGCCAGCACCTCCGCCCCTTTTTCCGATAAGGCGCGGGCGAGAGACATACCGAATTGACCCAGCCCGATAATCAATATTTGTTGAGCCATTCTCAATACTCCTTATGTTAAGGTAATTTTCGCGTCCGGACACCGTGAAACAGGGACCGAGATGTTTTCGCTTAAAAGCATGAAAAGAGTCATGGGTCCGATTCGCCCGGCAAACATGGCCAACATGATGATCACTTTTCCGATTTCATCTAATCTGGCCGTGGCTCCCGTGGAAAGCCCGACGGTGGCGATGGCTGAGGTCACCTCAAAAATAATGTCCCTGCCCGGTATCTGTTGCGTGACTTCCAGCATCAGAACGACCGCGAACCAGACCACCGCAACGGATGCAACAATGGTAATGGCGCGGTAAATGGTTGCTGAAGGTACCCATCGATCCTTGTAAATGACGCCGTTGCGATTGGTAATGTTAGCCCAGAAGGTCATGGCCAGTATGCCGATGGTGGTTGTCTTCACCCCGCCGGCAGTCCCACCCGGGCTGCCGCCTATGAACATGAACAAGATCATCACCAGGAAGGTGGGGCTGATCACGCCTGCCATATCCACTGTGTTGAATCCGGCAGTTCGCAGGGTGGCCGATTGAAACCAGGCGTTATGAATTTTATCGGCGATGGACAAACCGGATAAAACTCCGTTCCATTCAAAAGCCAGCATGAAAAACATCCCTGAAAGGAGCATGACCGCCGTGGTGATCAGAGCAATACGGGGAGCAATGGGAATCCGCCGGGCCATGAGCCATCGGGGGAAAACAAGGCTGGTTGCGGGGGCCATGCCGCCGAAAATGATGAGGGCGGCAACGGTGTGCAAGACCAAAGGGCTGTTTCTATAAGGAACCAGGCTGTTGCTTTGCAGGGAGAACCCGGCGTTGCAAAAGGCTGAAACGGCTGTGAACAAGCCTCGCCAGGCCGCCTGCCGGAAGGCATCCCCTGAATAGAGGAACAACCCGGCAAGAATCAGGGCGCCGGCCCCTTCGGCAAAAAAGGTGAATTTCAAGATCCTGCTGAGGGCATCCAGCAGGTCTTTATGGTCGGTGTCCGCCATGCTCGTCAAGAGGCGTTCGTGGCGCAAACTCAAGCGCCGTCCCATCGCATGCAGTGCAACGGCGGCGATACTCATAATACCCAGACCCCCTAATTGAATTAACAACAGGATCAGGGCCTGGCCTAATAATGTAAATGCCACTGGGGTGTCGAGAACGATTAGACCGGTGACACAGACCGCACTTACCGAAGTGAACGCCGCATCCACAAGGGCAATTTCCCCCTGTCTTGCGGCATCGGGAATGATGAGGAACAACGTCCCTGAAAAACAGAGAAAGAAGAAAGTGCTGAGCAACAGACGCGCCGGATGATTGAGAAGGGTTTCCCACCAATGCTCGCGTCGTTCCTGCATGGGCATGGAACGGGAAAAGAGGAAAATTGTCAGCAGAGCGAACGTAAGCGCTATGGCCGCCGTGTGTCCCATGTATACCGATATAATGAGCAATCCCGCCAGGAAAAGTCCGAATGTGATGAAGATTACCCTGGGCTTTCCGGATTTCTGCTTCCAGGCGCACTGTATAAACAGGATTTGAGCGATGAGTGCAGATGCCGCGATCGTGACGTTGGAGATTGAAGGCGGCATCCGGTCCGCCATGATGAATGAAAAACCAACGGTGATCGACATGGTAATGGCCGCCCATCGTGCACGCTGCATAGAGCCGCCCACAGCGGGCTGTTTTCGATGCTTTGCGGGAATCGTGAAATCAACCAGGGCATACCCGGAACCGATGAGGGCAATAGAGCCCAGAAGCGCTGCAAACGGGTTGCTCCAAAGATAAGGCAATGCCGCAAAAAAGCTGCATACAGAAGCGCAGCCTCCGAAAATTTTTCCCATATTCGGATGTTGAAGCAGCACGAAGGCGCAAACCAGGCAAGAAACGGCGGCGGCCGAAGCAGCGGCCAGACGCCACATGGGCGGAAGGGCGCTGCCGACATTCATGGATGCAAACAGAAACGGGGCCGGCGCCGCGGCAAGCAGGGCGCCCTGCAGAGCAAACGGCTTATGTTTTGATTGGTTAAGCGTCATGAAAAACTGAATGATCCCTTGTTGCAGCCGGATTGACTCACGCCAGCCAGAGAGCAGCCCCTTCAAGTTCACGGAACAGTGCCCGGCTGACAGAACCCACGAAAACTTTCTTTAATAAACCCATTCCCGCTCCTGTTCTGCCCACGGCGACGGCTGCATACCTTTGCCCATTGGCTTCTTTGATGATGGCCTTTCCAGGGGAGACTTCGTGGATGACCTTGAACCTGATTCGATCCGTTGAAACACCGCCTTCAACGAGCAGAGCCCTGCCTTTTTTAAGGACCTCCTCCGCGTTTCGTTCCCCCACTTTTCCTTTCCTGGAAACTGCCAGAAGGGTTACATCATGATTTTGGGCCTGCTTCAGAATGAAAGCCACATGATCCAGCATGCGGTTGGATGACTCAGATCCGTCCACGCAGGCCAGTACATGTTTTCGCTCCGGTTCGGGTTTTCGGCAGAGCCAGAGAGGAAAATCCCATGTCCCCTCAAAAAGCACCCGGGTGACGCTTTCATTAAATGCGTGTTCCATCCACGAAAGTCCCCTGCGCCCCACTACCACGGCGTCATATTTCCCTTCCGATCCCTCCTGGATGATTTCATTTACCTTGGAGAGCCTGCGCGGCCTGAGTCTTGTGAAAACCTGGTCCTCTTCGAAGCCCAGTTTCAGAAGCTCCCCCTTTGCCTGATTCAGGGCCTTTCGCCCGATGGCTTCTGATTTCCCGGCCTGAAATTCCGTCTCCTGGTCAGCTTCAAAAACGCGCGGAGGCCTGGGCGTCAGATACAGGAGTGTGACCTTGATTTCTTCCTTAGTGGCAAAAAAATTCCCCACGAACCGAACAGCGAACAGATTATCGTACTTTTCACTGACTGTCACTAGCAGGTGCCTTTCCATTTTATGAACCCTCCCTGCAAACTTCGTCAAATAGTTGAGTGGTTGATTCGTTGATTTGGAAAACAAGCATGTGAAATAAAGACACTATGCCTTAAGCTTAATCAAGTTTCCAACTTAGGGTAAAGGGCGTGAGCCTTTTATAAGACACTGACGGGTAAACCCCTCATTCGGATAAAACCTTGACAGTTAAACTCCATGGCCTGGCCGAGGCGATGATTAAAGCCATTGTATCTCGTTGCACCCTATCTCATCAAGGGAAAACTCGAAGAAGCGATTCCCCCATCAATTCTCATTATGGGCACGCTTTCATTTGCTGATGCTGTGTGAGTGGCATCTTGCCACGATTTTTCGCGGCTGGAAGCCGTTCCCACAGGGGGTAATCCCGCTGTGAGCGGGACTGCCCACTGAGCACTGGAAACGAAGTTTCACACGTGGCTATTGCAAACCAGCGCGGATCCTGTTAAGTGTGTAGATAGCTGTAGCGATCTTTTTAAAAACCTGAGCACGGAGGTGAAACCATGCGATACGACACAGGCCTGCGGGCATACACATCCAAGAGGATTGAAGAAATTCAGTCCGCCGACGTCCTGGTGGGCATTCCCTGCTATAATAACGAGACCACCATTGCCCACGTGATCCAGATGGTAAGCCACGGACTGGCCACCCATTACAAAGGCATGCGCAGCGTGATTTTCGTGGCTGATGGAGGATCCACCGATGACACGCGGGAAGTGGCCAAGGAATTTCAATTGAAACCCTGGCAGGAAAAACTGGTTTCCATTTACCGGGGGCCTGGGGGAAAAGGTACCGCGTTGAGATCTCTTTTTGAGACTGCGAGCCGCCTGAACGTTCGCGTCTGCGCCATGGTGGATTCGGATCTCCGCAGCATTACCCCGGATTGGGTGAAATACCTGCTGGATCCGGTGCTCGAAAAGGGCTATCAGTTTGTGGCGCCGGTCTATGTGAGGCACAAATTTGACGGCACCATTACCAATAATATCGTCTACAACCTGACCCGCGCCCTTTACGGCAAACGGATTCGCCAACCCATCGGCGGGGACTTCGCCATTTCCAGCGACCTGGCCAAATACTATATCGAACAGGATGTATGGGATTCGGATGTGGCCCGCTTCGGTATTG
>DUZB01000227.1 GCA_013349725.1 Deltaproteobacteria bacterium
CCCCAAAAACGGTGAAACTTCAGCTTGCCTAATTTACCGTTGCTTTAAAAAATTCAGCCTCTCCCTGAATGCGGTATGACCCGGCACAGGCAGGGACAATAACGGATTTCCCTGAGACCATCTTCAACGAAAAACCCTCTGCCGTATCTTCCATGCGGGCCTCGCCTTCCATACAGATCAGGATCTCCACATTTCGATCTACCGCACTCACAAACGAACGCTCCCTGGCCACCGATATTTCAGACAGCTGAAACTCTTCGGCGGGTGTCGGATAAATGCGCTCACCGTCTCCTCTGTCTTCCGGATCTATCAGCAGGGACTGACAGGAATCAAAATTTACGATTTTGAGCAATTCGGGCACGTCCACATGTTTGGGCGTAAGCCCGCCCCGGAGCACGTTGTCGGAATTTGCCATCCACTCCATGCCCACCCCTTTCAGATAGGCATGGAGTTCGCCTGCAGGAATATAAATTGCCTGGCCGGGTTGCAGGGTCACCAGATTGAAAATCAATGGAGCAAACACCCCCGTATCCCCCGGGTACTCCCTGTTCAGTTCAACCATCCAGTAAAATTCCCTTTTCCGATTCATATGCTTTTCAGCACGACTGACCGCCTGATGGATGACCCTCCCTTTTTCCTCCCCGCGCAGCTGGAGCAGGCCACTGAAAAACGCCTTTAACCCCTCGGGGGTTGCCTTTTTTTCCAAAAGGTGCAGCGGTCCCTCAAGTTCCGGAATATAGACCGTTTCCATCAGATCGACAATTTCTTCGATTTCGCGAAACCCTTTGAGGGCCTCAAAAGGCGTAACGGCGCACAGCGCTTCAGGCTTGTGGTTCGGATCCCGGTAATTTCTCTCAGCGGCAGTCAGGGGAATGCCCAGTCGGTTTTCCCTTGCATATCCCTCTTGCGCCTGCACCAGATCAGGATGAACCTGGATCGATAAAGGGCGGTCGGCAGCCAGCACCTTGAACAGGAAGGGCAGATGGTTTTGAAAACGTTCGGCCACCTTTTTTCCAAGAACGGACTCAGGGTTCTTTTCAATCACATTTACCAGGGACATCCACTCTCCGTTTACGCATACTTCCGAAGGTCCTTTTGGATGAACACCCATCCACAACTCCGCGGCAGGTGTTTTTCCGGGGACGGGCATTTTCAAGAGGGACTGAATAGCCGTCCTTGAACCCCATGCGTAATCTTGAATCGGATTTCTGAGAAATGAAATCGTATTCATGTTCAACTTCTTCCCTTACCCTCAAGGAAGGCACCGATGATCCGCTCAATTTCGTCTGTTTGTTCCCCGTAGAAATGATCGGCGCCCTCAATAATCCGCAACGCCGCATCTCCGTTCCAACGGGGAAGGTCTTTGGCAATCATGTCCGGAGGTGCAATGTCATCCAGGGAACCGGTAATGACAAGCCTGAGCCCTGAACAATGCGTAACAAAAGAGAAATCCAAAAATTGAACAGGCGGGGAAACCATGATCATTCGGTCAATCCCCTCATTGTCGCCAATGGCCTGGGCATTCACCCAGGCCCCGAAGGAGTATCCTGCCAGGTCAATGGCCGACTTCCCCCTTTCGTGAAGAAAATCAAGTGCCGACCTGACATCCTCCTGCTCCCCTATCCCCTTGTCATGGACTCCTTCACTGGCGCCTGCCCCTCTGAAATTAAATCGCAGCGTCGTATACCCCTTACTGTCATAAGCCTTGAGCACAGACTCCACCACATTGTTGTGCATCGTACCGCCGTAAAGGGGATGGGGATGCGTGACGACAACAGCTTTTTGACCAGCATGCGTATCCAACAGTCCTTCTATCTTCAACCCGCCGGAATGAAAAAAGATTCGCTCTTCCATATTGATTGGTCTCGTAAAAAATCCCCAAAAGGTTTCATTTTCGATTTACGAAGCAAAGGACAACTTCATATAATCCCTGTCTTCCTGAAAGATATACTTTTTATCCAACACTTCAAACGCGGGAGAATAGTCAAACAGGCCATCTTTTTCACTGGCAACAGATATCTTTTCCAGGACAACAGAAATGATAGCGCCCACAAGGTCAAAATCTGCCATTACCATCTGGGCGGGGATCAGGATCTCTTTTTCAAGAAAATGGGCATGAATGCCGGAAGTCACAAAGGCGTTTTCCTGACGGAGGTATTTTATGTCCACATTCTGGGAAGGATTCCTTTCATTTTTGATAGTGCCTATGGTATTTTCTTCATCTTGTTGATCAACAGCCGGATCTGTCATAAATATTTCTCCCGAACAGATGATATTTAAGGGTTGCAAACATTATTTCGCTGAATATCACACACATCAGTCCACCGGTCAAGCATCAAAAGGTTCTTGCAAATTCGATAAAACCTGCATAGTATTTGTTTTGACAAATTTAAGTCATTTGCTATAGAATGTGGCAAGAAAATTTCAGAAAGGGGGAACGTAGCTGGCATGGGACAAAAACACGCGTTGAAGGACAAAGTAATATTGGTGGTGGATGATGAACCGGATGTGCTGGAAACCGTGGAAGAGGAACTGGACATGTGCCTCGTTCACAAAGCAACAGATTATGACACAGCACTCCAGTACCTATTGAGTTATACATACGATATTGTCATTCTTGATATTATGGGAGTGAACGGTTTTGAACTTTTAAAAACTTCCGTATCCAGGGAATTTCCAACGGTTATGCTGACAGCCCATGCCCTTTCGCCTGATTCCCTGAAAAAGTCCATAAAACTGGGCGCAGTTTCTTTCCTGCCAAAGGAGAAGATCTCCGAACTTGCTTCTTTTCTTGAAGATGTGGTGCTGGGCGAGGGCAAGCCTGTCTGGCAGAAACTCTTTGAGAAACTGGGGGGATACTTCAACAAACGGTTCGGTCCGGACTGGAGAGAAAAAGACAGGTTTTTCAAGGAATTTGAGCAAAATATGAAAGAAGATCTAAGCAGCTGATTCTGTTGTACGGCATGAAAAGGCTCAGGGGTGAAACATATCCCCGTCATTGACGACGAAGCGCCCATCAGGAAGCTTTTGCGGGATTAATTCTTTCTTTAATCGATAATATATTTCATCGGATTGACGGGCACTCCATTCAGGTGAACTTCGTAATGGAGGTGGGAACCGGTTGATTTCCCCGAATTTCCCACAAGCCCTATGATTTCCCCCCTCTTTAAAAACTGTCCCTTCTTTACAAGGATTTTTCTCAAGTGCGCGTATTTGGTTTTCAAACCGTAACCGTGTTTGATTGTAATGGTCCTTCCGTATCCCCGATCCAGTCCTGAAAAGGAAACTATTCCATCAGCGCTTGCAACGACTGGTGATCCCATACTTGCGGAGATGTCGATCCCTTTGTGAAATTCCCTTTTGTCGGTAAATGGCGAGGAGCGATAACCAAAACGGGAACTGGTCCATCCCCTGGTCGGCCACATGGAGGGAGTAGAAGCCAGGACGGTTTTCTGTTCATCAAGGAACTTGAAAAGTTCGATCTTGTTCCGTTTGTTTAATTCTATCTCACTGCTCAGGTCGCCCAGATTCCTGTGCATGGCTCGTATCAGTTCCGGACTGACTGCGCTGAGATTCCGTTTCGGATCCAGAAGAGCCGGATCAGAACCGCCGACACCCACGGAATCAGAGGCCCCTTCGGCAACCTCAAAGTTCACCATGGTCCTCAATTTCTGGTCCAGTTCTCTCATCTCGGACATTTCCTGGGTGATGTCGTCCAGGCGGGTAGCCATATGCAGAAACTGCTCCTTGTTAAAAGAGTTTTCTTTCTGCAAGGCAAGAAACCGAGAGTGTTCTCCTTTCAACGACAGATAGTCCAGAAAACCAAGGAAAAGAAACACGGTCGCAATCAGGATAAGAACCGGAGCAACATATGCTGCGATCCCGGGAAGCTTGAACTGTCTGATCTTCTCCGTAACTCCGGCTGACAGAAATATGGTAATCTTCTTATGCTTTTTCAGCGGCAATGTGTACTCCTGTATTTTGGTAGGCGGAAAATGGGAATGTTTTGGTTAACACATCTTCGTTCCGGAGTCAACCCTGATTTTTCACGCGGGAACCATTAATTTCCATACGGTAAAACTGGTTTTGAGGGCGCATCAAAGATCCCTTTTCGGCATCCTTCATTAAAGCCGGAAAGTAGTTTACACTTTTTTCTCTCCTGTTTGATTAGGGAAATTTGAAACTTGAAACTGGAAACTTGAAATTGGGAAAAACAGG
>DUZB01000284.1 GCA_013349725.1 Deltaproteobacteria bacterium
AGAAGTAAAGGGCATACGAATAGGTCTTCCCAAAGAGTATTTCGTGGCGGGCATGGACGAAGGTATAAAATCCAGGATCATGGATGCTGTAAACCTCTTTGAACAACACGGGGCGCACATCAGCGAAATTTCCCTGCCCCGCACCCGGTACGCCGTTGCTGCCTACTACCTGATCGCCACTGCGGAAGCAAGCAGTAACTTAGCCAGGTATGATGGGGTAAAATACGGATACCGATCTCCGGAAGGATCCTCGGATCTCATNGAAATGTATGAATCAACGAGAAGCGAGGGATTTGGAAGCGAGGTCAAAAGAAGGATCATGTTAGGGACCTANGTCCTNTCCGCCGGATACTTTGACGCCTACTATTTGAAAGCNCAGAAGGCACGGGCGCTGATTAAGGANGATTTTGACCGGGCATTTGAAAAAGTGGACTGCATTCTGGCGCCCGTCTCGCCCTGTCTGCCCTTTAAATTGGGAGAAAAGATAGACAACCCTCTGCAGATGTACCTGGTGGACATCTATACCGTCTCCATCAATCTGGCCGGTCTGCCCGGCATGAGCATCAATTGCGGAATGCTGGATGGCCTGCCGGTGGGACTTCAGATCATAGGGAAGGCATTTGATGAAGAAATGGTGCTGCGTGTAGGGCACGCCTACGAGCAGATGAACAAATAATCCAGCAATTCTCATGTTGAAGTCATATCCCTGTGGG
The DNA here is from genome assembly GCA_013349725.1 of Deltaproteobacteria bacterium. The sequence goes on from DUZB01000284.1 coordinate 714, forward strand.
AGCGGCTTCCAGCCGCGAAAAATCGTGGCAGGATGCCACTCACACAGCATCCGCAAATGAAAGTGGGCCCATAATGAGAATTGCTTCAAATAATCATGGTAAATGAAATGGATTTTGATATCATTATTTGTTTTGAAACACATGTAGAGCTGAAAACGGAAACGAAACTCTTCTGCCGGTGTCCGGTCCGGTATGACGTACCTCCAAACACCCAGATCTGCCCTGTCTGCACGGGACAACCGGGGGCGCTGCCTGTTCTGAACAGAAAAGCCGTGGAGTATGCCATACGAGCGGGCCTGGCCCTTGACTGCAGCATCAACACCAATAGCCGATTTGCGCGGAAGAACTACTTTTATCCCGACCTTCCCAAAGGATATCAGATTTCCCAGTATGAACTCCCTTTCTGTGAAAACGGGCAACTGGAGATTATCGGAGATGACGGACTGCCCTACGTTGTGGGAATTAAGCGTATCCATCTTGAAGAAGATGCCGGAAAGTTGGTTCATTCCTCCGATTCCTTTGAGGAATCGGATTACAGCCTGGTGGATTACAACCGCTCGAGCGTTCCGCTCCTTGAAATTGTTGCCGACCATGAGCGAAATCCAATCCGCTCTATAAAAGAAGCCAGGAGTTACCTGGATAAGTTGAAACAGGTGCTCACCTATATCGAAATCAGCGACTGTATGCTCGAAAAAGGCCAATTCCGTTGTGACGTAAACGTCTCACTCAGGCCTCGGGGTGCGCCGCAATTCGGAAATCGGACGGAAATAAAAAACATGTCGTCTTTCCGATTCATCGCGGACGCACTGGAATACGAAATCAGCAGGCAATCCGATATCCTTAAAACCGGCGGACAGATAAGCCAGGAAACACGGCTCTTTGACGAAGAACAAAAAATTACCCTCCCCATGCGAAGTAAGGAGGATGCCCCGGATTACAGATATTTTCCCGACCCTGACCTTCTCCAGGTCACCATTGGACGACACTTCATTGAGGACATCGAAAAGAGCATGCCGGAATTGCCGGATCAGAAAGTCAGACGCATGGTGGCTCAATTCGACATCCCCAAAAGCGATGTACTCATCCTGACCAAAGACAGAAAAATATCCGAATACTTCGGTTCCGCGGCTCCACTTTGTGATGACAAGAAGAAGCTCGCCAACTGGATGATTAAAGAGCTATTCAAACTGCTCAATGAATTTTCCATGTCCATAGAGGAATGCAGGGTTGGGCCGGAAGATTTTGCAAAACTCGTCAACCTCATAAGCGAAGGGCAGATTACGGAGAAAATCGGCAGGACCGTACTGGAGGAAATGTTTGATAAAGGCGGAAAACCTGATGCAATCATTCAAGAAAGAGGCCTGAAACCAATTCAGGATGAGGATCTGTTGAAACAGATGTTGGATGAGGTGCTGGTGCAGAACCCCGACGTGGCAAACCAGATAGAGCAGGGAGAAACCAAGCCGATCGACTTTATTATCGGTCAGATCATGAAAAAAACAAGGGGAAAAGCAGACCCCATAAAGGTAAGGGAACTGATTATTAAAAAATAGTGTCTGAATCACGCCGAGGCGTGATTCAGACACTGCTATTTTCTACAGGACGGGCAAATACTTATCCAGTTCATACTGGCTGACATGCGTTCGGTATTGATCCCATTCGATCTTCTTATTCTCCAGAAATTTTCTAAACACGTGCTCCCCGAGTACATCCCTCACCAGTTCGCTTTTCTCCGTCTCAAGGGTTGCGGCATATAGATTCCCCGGCAGGTCCGTAATTCCGTGCGCCTTCCTCTCCGCCGGATTCATCTCAAAGATATCTTCTTCAATCGGGGCCGGCAGTTCGTATTTCTTTTCAATTCCCATCATCCCCGCACCCAACATCACTGCAAAGGCAAGATAAGGATTGCACGCAGGATCCGGACATCTCAGCTCAGCACGTGTCGCGGCTTCTTTCCCCGGTTTATACATGGGAACCCTGACCATGGCAGATCGGTTTCTCCTCGCCCACGACACATACACAGGAGCCTCATATCCAGGCACGAGACGCTTGTAGGAATTAATCCATTGATTGGTCACTGCTGCAAACTCGGGTGCATGGCGCATCAATCCGGCAATGTAGTGTTTCGCCGTAGCAGAGAGGTTATATTTATCGCTTGGATCATAAAAAGCGTTCTTGCTCCCTTTAAACAGGGACTGGTGCACGTGCATGCCGCTTCCATTCTCTCCAAAGATAGGCTTGGGCATGAAGGTGGCATAAACTCCGTTCTGTCTGGCAATCTCTTTTACGACGAGGCGGTAGGTCATAGTCTTGTCCGCCATCTTGAGCGCTTCGTCATAGCGAAGGTCAATTTCATGCTGGCTTGGGGCCACCTCATGGTGGCTGTATTCCACCTGGATCCCCATATCCTGGAGCGCGAAAATGGTTTCCCGTCTCAGGTTTCCCCCCATGTCAAGGGGTCTGGAATCGAAATACCCTCCTTTATCCAAGACTTCCGTACACGTATGATCCTTGAAATAGAAATATTCAAGCTCCGGCCCCAGATAAAAAGTATATCCCTGATCGGCGACTTTCTTAAGCATCCTTTTCAGGACATACCGGGGATCCCCTTCATAGTGCGTTCCATCCGGATTCAATACATCGCAGAACATGCGGGCCACCGGGCGTTCCCCGCTCCGCCAAGGAACCAACTGAAACGTGGTAGGATCGGGCATCGCGATCATATCGCTCTCATGAATCCTCGCAAATCCCTCTATGGACGACCCGTCGAACCCCATACCTTCCGTCAGGCCCTCTTCCAGCTCCGAAGGCGTGATGGCAAAGCTTTTCAGGACACCCAAAACATCGGTAAACCAATACTGAACAAAACTGATATCCAGATCCTTGACAATTTTTTTCACATCTTCCGGTGTCTTACATCCAGCAACCCTACTTTCCATAATATTTTCCTCCTTTTCTAATAAAAACAAGCAGTTTTTGTGAACACGCTGAATTCATCCAAATTTGTGATGGAATATGACTGCAACCTTAATGCCAAAACCGCAATGAACGGGCAGAAGCCCGGATTTTCGGGGAATCAGCCCTCCGTGATGGAAAACCAACTGAACCACCCCCTACGCTTTTGTTCTATCTTTGGGGATCGAAATACAAAATTGTAATAAAAAAGTGGACAGTGCGTGGGAAACGGGTTGCAGCAGAAGGTAAACAGTAAGTAAGCAGTAGGCAGTAAGCAGTGTGCGGTTACCTGTTTTTTCGCTTCCCCTCGTTCCCAGGCTCTGCCTGGGAATGCATACCGGAAGGCTCTGCCTTCCAATTACGAAAGCCGATTGCCATATGACCTCATACCTGCATGCACCTGAAAACCGAGGCGGAGCCTCTAAGAGCCTGTTTGAAAATTATCCCTACTGCGGTCGGCTGCGGCTTCCGATGGCTGCGTCATCGACCAAAATGGGTCTTCAACGTAGCTCGACTA
>DUZB01000262.1 GCA_013349725.1 Deltaproteobacteria bacterium
GGGCGGAAGTCTCGGGAGGTTCCAGTTTGAATGAAACACCGTCAGCACCCCTGAGGGAATCGGATTGCGGATCGAACCCCACATCTCCGGAAAGAGCAAGAACCGCTGCCATGGCGGGGGAAGTGAGGAAGGCCCTGGTTTCCGGATTAGCATCATTTCTCCCCCTGAAATTCCTGTTGAAGGTGGTCATGAGACAATTGGGCAGATGCTCCTTGAAATCTCTTCGATCCCACTGGCCGATACACGGTCCGCACGAAGCAGCTAACAACACCGCCCCGGCATCCAGGATCTTGTCCAGAACGCCATCCCGCTTAATCGTCTCATACACCTGCCTGGAACCCGGGGACAGCATGAAGGGAACCTGTGCTTTCAGACCATGCCTGCCCGCCTGTTCCAGAATATCCGCCGCAGCACAAAGGTCCGCATAGGAAGAGTTTGTGCATGATCCAAGCAACACTGTGGACACCCTTGAAGGCCAGTTTTCTCGAACTGCGAGATCTTTGAATTCCCGAACGCTCGTCACCCTGTCGGGACTGAAGGGTCCCGCATGGGCAGGCTCAACAACACCGAGATCAATTTCCACGACCTGATGGTAGACTTTTTCGGGATGCTTCAGGCAGATCTCATCCCGGGAGAGCAGTTCGGAAACGGATTTCGCCCAGTCGGCATGCGCCGTCCTTCCCACATTTCGAAGATATTCGTCCATCGATTCATCATAAACAAAAACCGATGTGGTCGCCCCCAATTCCGCTCCCATGTTGGTAATCGTAGCCTTCTGCGTGGCGGAGAGAGACCTGGCGCCCTCTCCGAAATACTCAAAGATTTTACCCGTTCCACCCTTTACGGTAAACCTGCCGAGCATTTCAAGAATAACATCCTTTGCAGAAGCCCATCCTTTCAGCTTCCCCGTAAGTCTCACACCCACAACAAAAGGATAAGGAGTTTCCCAGGGAAGTCCGGCCATCACCTCAGCAGCATCAGCGCCCCCTACTCCCATGGCAAGCATGCCAAGCCCTCCCGCATTGGGAGTGTGTGAATCCGTTCCGATCATCACGCCCCCGGGAACCGCATAATTTTCGAAGAGCACCTGATGAATAATACCCGACCCGGGTCCCCAGAACCCTATGCCGAATTTGGAGGCTGCGGAAGAAAGAAAATCGTAAATCTCTCTGTTGCTGATCAGGGCCTTCTTCAGGTCGGCTTCCGAACCTTCACGCGCCCGTAAGAGATGGTCACAGTGGATGGTCGCCCGAACCCTGGTTTTCCTCTGCCGGGCCTGCATGAACTGCAGCATGGCCATTTGCGCGGTAGCGTCCTGCATGGCCACCCGATCAGGCAGCAGACGAATCTCATCTTTCCCAGGCGCCTTCCGCCCTTGAGATACGCCGGATTCTTCATGGAGAAAAAGTATTTTTTCGGTGTAACTCAATCCTCTGCCAAGGAGTTTTCGTTTCTCATGAAAAATCGTTTTCGCCTTTGCTTCATCAAATCTATTGTGCATCATTTTCTCCCTTTTTTCTTGGACTGGCTCCCTTTAATGGTTAAGATAATGGAAACACATCCATGGTACAAGGAGAAAAATACCCATGACACAGTCCGATGCTATCAAAGAAAAAGAGGGGAACATCATCCAATGGGACGCTTCCGGTAAACCGGAGGTTCCTGACAACCCGATTATTCCCTATATCGAAGGGGATGGAATCGGGCCTGATATCTGGTCCGCAACGAAGATGGTATTGGATGCGGCGGTTGAATCCACCTACAAAGGGCGAAAAAAGATACTCTGGAAAGAACTTTTAGCAGGAGAAAAGGCCTCGAGGAACCACCGCACCGGAAGTCACCTGCCGCAGGAGACCCTGGATGCCATAACCCGTTTTGGAATCGCCATAAAAGGTCCTTTGACAACACCGGTGGGGGGAGGTTTTCGTTCCCTCAACGTGGCCCTTCGACAGGAACTTGACCTGTACGCCTGTATAAGACCGGTCCGGTATTTCCCCAACGTCCCATCGCCCATGGTTCATCCGGAGCGCATCAATATCGTCATTTTCCGGGAGAATACGGAAGATGTCTATGCCGGGCTCGAATGGGAAGCAGAATCGCCGGAGGCTAAAGAAATCATAGAGTTCCTCAATCCCCTGGCGAAATCCTCGGGGAACCAACCCATATCCCTCAAAAGTGCCATCGGGATAAAGCCCATGAGCCGGAGAAACACGGAACGCCTTGTGCGCATGGCCATCCGTTTTGCCATAGAAGAGGGCCGACAGAGCGTAACCCTGGTGCACAAAGGCAATATCATGAAATTTACAGAGGGGGCATTTCGAGACTGGGGATATCAGGTGGCAAAAGAAGAGTTTCCTGATGCAACCATTACGGAAAAGGACCTGTACGACCACTACCAGGGGCAAAGACCCGACAAACGGATCATCATCAAAGACCGGATTGCCGATGCCATGTTCCAGCAGCTTCTGCTTCGCCCGGAGGAATACGATGTTATCGCCACACCGAATCTGAACGGCGATTATCTGTCGGACGCCGCGGCAGCCCAGGTGGGGGGGCTTGGAATGGCCCCGGGGGCAAATATAGGAAACCGCTGCGCCCTGTTCGAGGCAACACACGGAACGGCCCCAAAATATGCAGGGCTTGACAAAGTAAACCCCGGATCTCTTATCCTCTCAGGAGTCATGATGCTGCAGTTTATGGGCTGGACCGAAGCGGCTGAACAGATCGTATCCGCCCTCACGGACTGCATTGCACAGGGAACCGTCACCTACGACCTGGCCCGGCAGATGGAGGGCGCCCGCGAACTGTCCTGCTCCCAATTCGGAAAAGCGATAGTGGAACGGATACAATCCTCGTCCATCTACCTGTCTTCAATGGGGATATAATCTCTCTGCTTGGGTCCCGTATAAATCTGGCGGGGACGATGAACTCTCCACTTGGGATCATCCACGCTTTCCTGCCACTGGCTGATCCAGCCGGGAAGACGACCGATGGCAAACATGACCGTAAACATGTTCAGGGGGATACCGATAGCCCTCAGGAAAATGCCGGTATAGAAATCCACGTTTGGATAGAGATGATGATCAATGAAATACGGATCTTTCAAAGCCACCTCTTCCAGTTTCTTGGCTATGGACATGAGAGGGTCGTCCAATTTGAGCTTTTTCAGGATATTGTTGCACGTCTTTTCCATGATGCGGGCCCTTGGATCGTAGGTCTTATAAACCCTGTGACCAAACCCCATGAGGCGGAAAGGATCTTTTTTGTCCTTGGCCCGTGCGATGAACGGGGCAGGATCGCCTCCGTTGTCATGAATCTGCTGAAGCATCTCCACGACAGCCTGATTGGCGCCCCCGTGCAAAGGCCCCCAGAGGGCGGATATCCCAGCTGAAATGGATGCATAAAGATTGACCTTGGCACTTCCAACCGATCGAACCGCAGAGGTTGAACAGTTCTGTTCATGATCTGCGTGGAGGATCCAGAAAACATTGAGCCCCAGTACCACCTCCTCATCAATCCTGTAGGGTCGCACCGGAGAATCGAACATCATATTGAGGAAATTGGCGCCGTACGACAGATCATGCCGTGGATAAACCAGCTTATGGCCCATGGAAATCCTGTAGGACATGGCGGCCAGGGTTCTCACCTTGGAGAGGAGCCTTGCGACCGTTATGTTGATCTCCTCTTCATGACTCCGCTGGGGAATCGTCGGATAAAACGCCCTGAGTGCATTGATCATGGACGACAAAATCCCCATGGGATGAGCGCCCCGGGGGTATTTCTCAAAAAAGGCCCGCATATCCTCATGAACCATGGAATGGTCATTCAACATAATGGAAAACCGGTTCAGTTCCTTTTTGCTGGGCAGTTTGTCGTTAATCAACAGGTAGGCGGTCTCTCGGAAACTTGAGTGTTCCGCTAATTGTTCCACGGGTATTCCTCTGTATCGGAGGATCCCTTTTTCGCCATCCATGAAGGTAATACTGCTCTGGCAACTGCCGGTATTTGCATACCCGGAATCCAGGGTAATGAGTCCGGTATCCTGGCGAAGCCGGGTTATATCGATGGCCCTTTCGCCTTCAGATCCTGTTACAATCGGCAATTCATAGGTCTTTCCATCTACAATCAGTTGTGCGGTTTTTTTCATACAAGCCTCTTTAACCTGCAATATCCTTTTCCAAAG
>DUZB01000243.1 GCA_013349725.1 Deltaproteobacteria bacterium
GTAATTTAGCCTAAATTTATCCAGGTGTCAGGTGTCAGTGTTCAGGTTGGGTTTCTGTCCTTACGTTCCTCTCTCCTGACACCTGACACCTGACACCTGACACCTGAAACCTGATCTTCAAATCCCGGTGATAAGGAACGAATCGCTGCCGTTAACCAACAGCCATGAATTACACCCGGGTAAACAGAGGCGCAGAGAACAAAGCGAAATAAGATGGAAAGACTTGTTGTTGAGTGCGCCATAGTCTTACTTCTTTCTCGCCCCCGGATTTCTGATCTTCCATTCCCTGTATTTATGGAGGTCTTTTTCCAGAAAAAAGATGCAGAAGATGAGAATCATGGCATCGTCAACCTGCCCGACTAAAGGAATAAAATCGGGAAGAATGTCGAAAGGGCTGAGGACGTAGATGATGCCCGCAACAAAGACCAGGATGCTCCAGAACGAAACGTCACGGTACCTGCCCTTCCAATAGTCTTTCAGGAGTGAATAGAGCAGTTTGAAATCTTCCAGCAGGCGGGTCCAGAGACCTATTTTTATGAGGCTGCCTTTTCCCATTGAGGTTCCTTCAACCACTCCCAAATACATTTTCTTGAAAGCTATCACTTGTCATAATTGAAAATATATGAGAAGAGTGATTAGGTTGTCAATGAATTCTTGGTTTTAGCAATTATCTAATCATCTGTTTTTTCTTCTCACTCGTGTAGGTTGGGATGAGTTACGAACCCCAACGTTTTCAGGTTTATCATCGTTATATGAACGTGAGAAAGCCATTGAAAAAAGGAGATGCTTCAAAGGTTTCAAAAGGCACTCTGGGCGCCTTTGCCGGTGTTTTTACTCCCAGCGTTCTGACCATATTGGGCATTATCCTTTTTCTGCGTTTGGGGTATGTGGTGGGGAATGCCGGGCTGGGGCGGGCTCTCATCATCATCGGTCTTGCCAATGCCATCTCCGTATTGACCAGTGTTTCCCTTGCCGCCATTGCCACCAACCTGCGGGTGAAGGGCGGTGGAGACTATTATCTCATATCCAGAACCCTGGGCGTTGAGTTCGGCGGCGCCATCGGCGTGGTTCTTTTTTTAGCCCAATCCGTTTCCATTGCCTTTTACTGCATCGGTTTCGGGGAAGCCATCATGGGCATCACAGGCAATGTCCCCTGGCTGTCCACCCGTATTGTTGCGGCCGGGGCTGTTGCCCTGCTGTTTATTCTTGCCTGGATGGGGGCTGACTGGGCCACAAGGTTTCAATACGTGGTTATGGCCCTGCTTGCTGCCGCACTTTTTTCATTCTTTTCAGGGGGTCTTCCAAGGTGGGAACCCGCCCAACTGGTGCAGAACTGGAGCGCTCCCGAAGCCGGGCCGCCCTTCTGGGTTCTTTTTGCCATTTTCTTCCCCGCGGTTACCGGTTTTACCCAGGGGGTAAGCATGTCCGGGGACCTGAAAGATCCGGGGAAAAGCCTCCCGCTGGGTACTTTTTTTGCGGTGGGCATATCCATTGTGGTCTATTTCGGGGCCGCCATCCTGTTTGCCGGAGTGTTGCCCCAAGAAATTATGGCCCGGGATTACGCATCCATGTGGGGCGTGGCCCGGTTTGATTTCTTGATTGATGCCGGAGTTATTGCGGCCACCCTCTCTTCCGCCATGGCCTCCTTTTTAGGGGCCCCACGGATTCTTCAATCCCTTGCAGGCGATCGGATTTTCTCCGTTCTCACACCCTTTTCAAAAGGGGTCGGTCCTTTAAACAACCCCCGTAGAGGGGTTCTTCTGTCCACGGGTATCGCCTTCATTACGGTTGCGCTGGGCAATCTGAATGTGATTGCTCCGGTGGTTTCCATGTTTTTTCTCATATCCTACGGCCTTCTCAACTACGCCACGTTTTTTGAAGCCCGGGCAGCGAGTCCTTCTTTTCGACCCCGTTTTCGGTGGTTTGATTATCGTCTCAGCCTCATAGGGTTTCTGGCGTGCCTGGGGGCCATGTTAGCCATTGATCTGACCGCAGGAATTGTGGCGGTCGCTGTCCTTTTTGCTATTTTCCAGTATCTCAGACGGACTGCCGGACCGGCAAGATGGGCGGACAGCAGGCGTTCCTATCACCTTAAGCACGTGAAAGAACACCTGCAGGCGGCATCTGCCGAACCGGACCATCCGAGGGACTGGCGCCCCCAGATATTAGCTTTTTCCGATCATACCCAAAGGCGGGGGCAGCTTCTTTCTTTTGCCTCTTGGATTCAGGGCGGAAGCGGGTTGGTCACGGCTGTTCGCATGTTGGAAGGCGAAGGCATAAAAATGAATCGACTCCGAGAGGAGGCGGAGGCGGAACTTCGAAAAGATGCCGCGGTGCAGGAGGCAGGCGCCTTTTCTCTTGTGGTCTCGATGTCTAATGTGCAGTCCGGCCTTCCGGTCCTCCTGCAATCCTTCGGCGTGGGTCCTCTGAAAGCCAATACGGTGCTGCTTAACTACCTTGGATCGATGCCGAAGGGCTTTCTGGGTATAGGGGAATCAAAATATTCAAACAATGTCCGGTCTGCATTTCGTATGGGCTGCAATATTGTTGTGTTGGTTGCCGACGTCGACAAATGGTCTCACCTCCAGTCGCTGTCAGGAAACGAGCGGCGTATTGACGTCTGGTGGAGGGATGACAAGACGGGAACCCTGATGCTGTTGATTGCCTATCTGATAACCAAACATGTGAACTGGCAAGATGCCGGCATCCGGCTGCTGGCGTCACAATACGGGGATGGGGAAGCACCTGATAGAGAAACGATGCTGGAGATGCTTGATAATTTCAGAATTGAGGCGGATCCGCAGGTTGTTTCAGAACCCGATGCGCAGGCCATCGTTGACAATTCCGGGGATGCCGCCCTGGCAATCGTCCCTTTTCGCATCGGTGGAAACAGGATCTCTCTTCCCTTTGATACGCAAATGGAAGATCTCATTTCCCGTGGGCCCGTGACGGCTCTGATTCTGGCTGCCGAGGATGTGGATCTGGATGCCGAACCTGAAGACGGGACGTATGGGGAAGTTGCCACGGCCCTGGATGCCCTCGAAGATGCTCGAAAGATGGCGAAAGAAGCTGAAAAGGAAAAGATCGAGGCCCTTGAAACCGCTGAAGAAGCGGATAAAAAAGTGCGGGAGATCGTCGAAACCGCCGGGCCGGGCGTGGAAAGAGAGAAGATGCTCAAAATTGAAAAGGCCATTGAAGAGGCACAAAAAGCCGGCGAAGAGGTGTTGAAAAGAGAGAAGAAAACAGCCAAAGTGAGAGCAAAAGTATTGGCTTCCACGCAGGATGTGGAAAAGCTGGGTGTGATTACACCCGATAAAAAGTGATTCATAGTGGATTAAACGAGTTCACCATTCCTGAAACTTGAGGTCGTTATGCCTGCGCCCGCCAGGATATTGGAGCTGATAGACAGATTCGGGTTCAACCTGGCTTCCCACAAATCAAGGTTGGGCAACTCAAGTCCCTCCCCATAGGAACCATTGACTTCGGCAATCCACCTGACAAAGTCGCCCACGATCAAATGGTCAGCCTTGTCAACAACATGTTGGACTTGAATAAAAAACTCACCCAATCCAAAATCCCCCAGGCAATAGAGGTGCTAAAGCGCCAGATCGATTCCACTGACAAACAAATTGATCACCTCGTCTATAACCTTTATGACCTGACAGATGAAGAAATAAAAATCGTAGAATCAGAAACTTAAAAACGCATAACCAGTTGCTCCTTTTGCCAGGGTAGCTCCTATGCCTTAGGGTTCTATATCGCTGTAGATGAATTTGGCTATTGCTGCCACTGTGGATGCTCACAACAAAGTGAAGGATGGGATAACACTACGCCCTGTGACCGATCCATTCATCAGCTATTAGTCAGTGATTCCAGGTTTCATAGGCCCATTTGTTGATTTTTTCGGCTAAAAAGTGAAACTTAGATCCGGCAGTCTTGCATAATTTTGGCCGATGTGCGATGCTGACTAAATGCAAGCATTGTGGAATCGGATGAAACAACAATTGGCTCATCGCGGATTAACGTGAAGAATCAGTATTTTTCGGAACAGAGGTGTGAGGTGTCAGGTGTCAGGTGTCAGGTGATAGTGTTTAGCAGTCGGGATTTGTGATCTAACAAAGCATAACTATATGTTTTTATAGTAGAATAATTCGAATGT
>DUZB01000390.1 GCA_013349725.1 Deltaproteobacteria bacterium
CCTTGACGAAGCAATGCTCTGCTATGCCGGCGGCGCTGATTACGTGGGAGTCGGCCCTGTCTTTGCCACCAGTTCAAAAATGGATGCCGGCCCTGCCGGCGGGCTTGATCTGGTCCGAACCATTGCAGCAAAAATTCCTCTGCCGATCATTGCCATCGGCGGCGTGGACGAAGAAAACGCCGCCCATGTGCTGCGGGCAGGCGCCCGGGGGATCGCGGTTATCTCCGCAGTCTGCTGCAGGCCGGATCCAAAAGCATCCACCGCTGCACTGAACAAAGTCCTGCAGTTCTGCTTAATGGGAAAAAATGGATGAAATGATTGGAGATATCGGGGAATTCGAGCTGATAGACAGGATAAACCACCTCCTGTTGGAAGAAGGAACCGCCATGCCGACCGGCACTCTTGGCATTGGAGACGATTGTGCCGCTTTCAATCCGCGACCAGGGCATGAAATTCTGCTGACCTGCGACTGCATTGTGGAGGGGAGACATTTTCTTCCTGAGCATATCTCGCCTTTTGAACTGGGACGTCGGGCCATGACCCAGAATATCAGTGATGTGGGCGCCATGGGGGGGCATCCTCTTTACGCACTCATATCGCTGGGGTTAAAAAAAGAAACCCTTGTCTCCCATGTACTGGAAATCTACCGGGGGTTCACCGCGGAACTCAACCCATTTCGCGCCGCCATCATCGGGGGAAATATGACCCGGTCCGAAGGACCTGTATTCATAGACATTACCATAATTGGGGAAGTGGAAGCAGGAAAAATGGTCAGGCGCTCGGGCGCGAAAGCAGGGAACGCAATCCTTGTCACCGGATTTCCGGGACAATCCGCCGCGGGATTGAGGCTTCTGAATCAGTCTTCCGGGAATGAGGATCTGAAGGATCACCCCCTTGTCCGGGCTTACAACCGACCTTCCCACCGCGCTTTCGAAGGGGAAAAAATAGCCCGGTCCGGACTTGCCACGGCAATGATAGATATCAGCGACGGTCTCCTTGGAGACCTCGGTCATATCTGCAAGGAAAGCGGGGTTGGAGCACAACTGTTTCAAGAACAACTTCCTGTGAGCCCGATCCTGCAGCAAGTCTCCTCCCGAATGGGATGCGACCCGCTGGATTTCGTGCTGTCGGACAGTGATGATTACGAACTTCTCCTCACCTGTCTGCCGGAAAACGCGGGAACCATCTGTGCACTGATCTCTCAGACCGGAAAGATATCGGCAACACAGATAGGAACCACCACCCCAAACCCTAACACAATGGAATTGGTTCAACCGGACGGAACCAGGCGACCTCTGCACCCGTCGGGCTGGGATCACTTTGCAAATTAGAAAAAGGAGTTCTCCATGTCCAACGTGTCCTTAGCCTTGAAAGCGGCCCTGAACCTGCAGAAACTGCGGGAAACAAGACCGTTGATCCATAATATCACGAACTATGTTGTCATGAACTATACCGCCAACGCCCTTCTTTCGTGCGGCGCCTCCCCCGTGATGGCCCATGCTGTAGAGGAAGTGGAGGAGATGGTATCCATGGCGGGCGCGCTGGTACTCAACATAGGCACCCTCACCCCCGCCTGGATTGATGCCATGATCCTGGCAGGAAAAAAAGCCAACCAACTGAACATACCGGTAGTCCTCGACCCGGTAGGATCAGGCGCCACAAAGCTTCGTACCAAATCGGCCAGGCGGATACTTGAGGAAGTCGCCATCTCGGTCATTCGAGGAAACGCGTCCGAAGTGCTTTCTCTCACTGAAGCGGGATCCGGGACAAAAGGGGTGGACTCGGTTCACAGAGTAGAAGACGTTGCCGAAATGGCCGGCGAGCTGGCGGAAAAGCTCGTCGCCACTCTGGCAATCACGGGACAGGTTGATCTCATTACGGATGGGACCCGGGTTTACAGAGTCTCAAACGGACACGAACTCATGGCCCGGGTGACGGGCGCAGGCTGTACGGCTTCGGCCCTGGTCGGCGCCTTCTTAGCCGTTGACAAAAACGCGGCCCACGCTGCAACAACAGCCCTCTCCTATCTCGGCCTTGCTGGAGAAAAAGCAGCGATCACTGCCACCGGTCCCGGATCTTTTCAAATGGGCATGCTTGATGCCCTGTTCACCCTTGAAGGAAAGGAGATGGAAAAAGGGGCAAAAATAGAAGCCTCATAAGACCTGTTTCCCGTATCTTATTCAAAATCCCGGCAGGAATGGAGTCATAAGGTCTTTTTTGCTGCCGCATCTTGGATAAAGCTCCTCCACACGTGGCGGAGGTTCTTATTTGCTGGTACATTGCAAAAAATATAGGTTTAAGCCAAGTCTTGGTTGTACCAGCAAATAAGGACCGGGGGCGCCATAGAAATCAGATGCGGCAGCAAAAAAGACCTTATGGCGGAATGGGTTATCTGAATCTGAAATCGGTTACCAGAAAATTTGAATAATAGCATATAATTCGGCAATCTCGCTCTAAAGGGGGATGAAAATGGATAAGCATCACGGGGCCACTCTTTTTCTTATTTTCCTGCTGCTATCCCTGGCCCTGATCGTCCAATTGTTCTGGCCCTATGCCTCTGCAATCGTGCTGGCCATTCTCATTTCAAGCGTCTTTCACCCCATGTATACCTGGCTGAAGAGGCTTTTTCGAGGACGCGGGCAGATTGCGTCTCTTGCCGTCATCCTGCTCATATTCCTTTTCCTGGTAATCCCCGCCAGTTGGTTTGTGGGGACCCTCACCAATGAAGCGCTTGACCTTTACAAGCGAACGAGCAGCAATGTTTCCATGGCAAAGCTGCAGCACGTGTTAGAGAATGATCCGGTATGGGATGAGCGACTCAAAAAGATAAGCCTGCTCACGGGGCTCAAAATAACCCCTGACTCCATAGAAGAACTTGCCACGACCGTGGGCAAGGGGGTAGGCCTTTTTCTTTACAACCAGCTTACTTCCATCGCCTCCAACCTTTTCAACCTCATCGTCAGTTTCTTTCTGATGATGCTGACCATGTACTATCTTTTCACAGAGGGGGACCGGCTGAAGGACTATCTGATTCAGCTTATCCCTATTCCCAAAACCCAGCTTGAAAAGGTAACCGCAAAATTCCAGGACATGGGAAAGGCCATTATTCTGGGAAGCGGGCTTTCCGGCATTATCCAGGGAATTTTAGGCGGATTTGGTTTTTTCATCTTTGATCTTGGTTCGCCTTTTCTCTGGGGAACCGTCATCAGCCTGATGACCTTCATTCCCATCATCGGGTCGGCCTCCGTTTTTCTTCCGGCCACAGGCCTGATCCTGCTGCACGGCAAGCCAGGGCTTGCCATGGGCTACCTGGCGTACAATCTTTTCTACAGTCTGATTACAGAGAACCTGATCAGGCCAAAATTGATCAGCAAGGGGACGAAAATGAACTCGCTCCTGGTATTTTTCGGGATCATAGGGGGAATCAAGCTTTTCGGCATCCTGGGACTTATTTACGGCCCGCTCATTATTACCACATTCCTGACGCTGGCCGAGATCTACCGGCTTGAGTACAGGGAAACTATTCTCCAATTACGAACTCAACCATATCCGGGAGGTGAAAATGAACCCTGAGAAGATCTTACGAGGAAAACGTATCCTGATAGTGGACGATGAAAAGGATGTCCTTGAATTTCTGGTCGAACACCTGGAAATGTGCAAAATTGACACGGCGCTGGACTATGAAGAAGGGAAAAAGCTCCTTGAGTCAACCCCCTACAACGCTGCCGTTTTAGACATCATGGGAGTCCGGGGCTATGAACTTCTCGAACTGGCAAACAGGAAAGGGATACCCGCACTCATGCTCACTGCACATGCCCTTTCCCGGGAGAACTTGAAAAAATCCTTTGAAGGTGGGGCTTCCTACTACGTGCCGAAGGATGAAATGAGCAAAATTGATATTTACCTGGCGGACATTTTTCAAGCCATCGACGAGAAGAAAAATGTATGGAGCAAATGGTATGAGAGGCTGAGCGGATTTTGCGACAGGAGATTCGGGCCCAACTGGAAAGAGGAAGATCCTGAATTCTGGGAATCTCTCTTGAAATATTAGGGCTTGGTTCTAATTTCGCCCACTTGATCCAATTAGTCGAGAGTACGTTCGGAAGGTCATAATCTTAATCGTAATCATAATCTTACTCTTTTACAGCCT
>DUZB01000332.1 GCA_013349725.1 Deltaproteobacteria bacterium
GTGTGGAGGATAAAATCCTGACGACCAGGAAATGAGGCCTGGATGCTCTGATAGCGTCGTTGGGGCATGGGAAGTCGTGGACGAGAAGTGATGGTGACAGCGAGGAGGAGTCGAAATAGAGTTGCGAGGAAAAGGATGGAACCAGAAAGCCAAAGGGGGATACCCGAATTCCATTAGGATGCCGACCAGATTGAGAGTCTCGAAGGCCATGAGGGGTCCGGTTCCGGTCATTGGGCCACTTGCAAACCGGCAATCCTTTTCGTAGAAATGAGTCACGGAGATCAAGAGTGAAACATGAGAATGTATTAGAAAGGGTCTACAACCCAGGACGACTGCGCATGGCGTGGCGGCAAGTTAGAAAGAACGCCGGGGCGGCTGGAATAGACAAAAAATCCTTGAATGATTTCACCAAGCGATCTCTTGAATTTTCATTGTTCAGTCGCTAATCGAGGAGCGGCTTACCTGGCCGGTACGAGCCGTTCTGTCGGGAGGGGGTGGCCGAAGAGGCCACTTCCTACCCGGATTCGTTTTAGAGGAGAATCCATTTGGAAGAACTGACTAAATCCCAAAAATCCAGGATTGCCATACGCCTCTTCAAAACCACTGCGGATGCACTGGCCCTGCGTGGATTCTATAAGCCATCCGGCACCAGCGGACAGACCCTTTTTGAAGCTCTGAAAATGCTGAGCCCTGAAATCTACGGGACAATGAATCATCCCAGTATCATCGAACTGAAGGGGTTGGAATATGTGATAGAAAGGCTCCCGAGGGGGATAGAAGAATGCACGCAGATCATCCTCACGGCCCAGGAAGATCTGGAAAACACTTCCTTTGAAAAGATCATTCCCCCTAAACGGCGCCGAACATCGTACCGCGTCAGCGAGAGGGAAATCGCTTTTGTGATCACGCGCGGTTTGAGTGAAATCTACGATATCCTGACACACCTGACGTTCCTGGAAATCGAAGCGCGGAAATTGAGAAACCAGATTCAGGATCATCGGGGTGAGCTTACCAGAGAGTGGCGACAGCTGGAAACGATCGTGCAGAGTGGAAAATCCCTCAGTGGGCCTGAATTAGACCGGGCCCTCTGGGATTTGAGCGTGATTCTTGGCGGCACCTTCCAGGAAACCCGAGCCACCTGGGAATATCTCGAAAAGCCGTCCGAAACGGGAGAGCGCAACAGCGGGCTGTTTCGTTTTATTTACAATCTCGGCAGGCGCATGCTGGAAGAGAGCGTTTCAAGGGACAACGAACTGATGATCCGTTTTACTCCGTCCCTCAAGGAAATGATCGGCCGGCACAAATATGGGGAAAAATGGGCGAGAACCATTCACACAAAACTCCGGGATTTGGGGCTTGCGGATCGTCCTATCCACGTTATAAGTGCAAACCTTCACAGCGTGGTCAATCTCCTGTACGGGTATGGCGCCCTTTGCGGGAATGGGACGGTCGATGAGAATAAAGACCTACTCTCCCTTATCCTGCAAATCCGCAATCGCTCAGACAGGGTTCTTGCCTATGGTCGGGATCATGGTCTCCATGAAATTCCCGACGTCGCAGGAACCCATATCGAATGCCAGGTCATCGATACCGGGCGGCTTTCAGAAATCCCCCTGCATCCGGAACTTGCTGTTTCTCCGCCTGCCGACCCTGAAAAAAGTCCGGTCATTCTGGTCATGGACTACGCCTTCGGCACCCAGGCCTTTGAGGTAATGGATGAACTGCTTGCCCCTTTTACGATGGATGCAAAGACCGTTCCCCACGATTTTCGATCCATATCCATTATGGGAAAGGCAGGCATTCTGCCGGGGAAAAAAGGGGACATCATGTTGGCCACGGCCCATGTCCTGGAAGGGACTCCCCACAACTATATTGTAAAGAATGATCTGACAATGGAAGATTTCGACCAGTCCGTCTCCGTATACACAGGTCCCATGGTAACCGTCCTTGGGACATCTCTTCAAAGCCGGGATCTACTCATAAGGTTCCAGACCTCCAGTTGGAAAGCCGTGGGCCTGGAAATGGAAGGGGGGCACTATCAAAGGGCCATCAGCGCCGCCATTATCAGGGGGCACATCTCACCCGAAATCAAAGTGAGATATGCTTATTATGCCTCGGACAATCCTCTCCTAAGCGGTCAGACCCTTGCCTCCGGACCCATGGGGAATGAAGGGATCAGGCCCACCTATCTGATCACCCAGGTGATTATTGAAAAGATACTGAACGAAAATTCCTGACAAGGTCTGAAGGAGGAAATATGCGCAGGATTATCATGCTTCTCATTGCCGCCGGACTGCTGATCGGTCTGCTCTATGCCGAATTCAGTTTTAGCAGAACGGGAAACAGCTGGCTGATTCTCGCATTCAAAACACCGCTTTCCATACTTTTTGTCATAACCGCACTGCTCCAACCCAGGGTCATACCCAGGTATTTCAAATTCGTCTTCATAGGGCTGATTTTAGGCCTTGCTGGAGACATATGTCTCGCACTTCCCGGGCCAGGCGCTTTCAAGGCGGGACTTGTGGCTTTTTTAGGAGGGCATATCCTGTATGTTGTGGCCTTCGCCATCCTGGCGCGCATGAGAGACTGGTTTTCCCCTCTTCATATTTTAATTATCGCCATAAGCGGATCTATCTACTGGTGGCTCCTGCCGCACCTTGGGGAAATGCTCGTGCCGGTTATGGCCTATGTCGTCGTCATTTCAGGGATGGTGGCAGGAGCCTGGGCCGCGTTTCGAAATCCTGAAGTACCGAGGACAGGCGCCTGGGTTATCCTGATCGGAGCAGTGTTTTTCTACGCTTCTGATATCTTTGTGGCCCACCAGCGCTTCGTCATGGAACATTTCTATAACCGCCTTATCGGCCTTCCACTCTACTACACGGCGCAGTTTCTGCTGGCCTTCTCGGTAGGACTGGTCCGAAAATCCTGACGAAAAGAAGACATTCGCAATGGAAGAAAGGAGAATAATATGATTGCCGGGAAATTGCGCGAATTGAAAATCGGTTTTGAAGCGGGATTGGTGAAATTCAGAAATGACTTGCCCTCCCTGATCATGATACACGGAGCAGGGGGTTCTTCCATCGTTTGGAAGGCCCAGACGTATCTGCTGAAAAGCCGATGCAATACGTTTGCCCTGGATCTTCCCGGTCACGGCAAAACAGCAGGAAGCGGCCATACGGAAATCAGCGAATACGCACAGTGGCTGACCGACATCCTCGCCGATGTTTTTGACGAACAACCGTATCTCATGGGCCATTCCATGGGAGGCGCCATCGTCCAGACCGCTGCCCTGTCAAACCACGAATTGGCAAAAGGCATCATCCTGGTGGGAACCGGCCCGCGACTGCAGGTTGCCCCCATGTTCCTGGATGGTCTGAAGAATGACTTTGAGAAGGTTGTTGAAACCCTTATCGGCTATGCCTATGCTCCGGATGCAGAGGAATCCCTTGTCAGAGAAGGAATAAAGCTGATGAAAAAGGCCGGTGCAAAAGTGGTACATGGAGATTTTTCCGCGTGCAACCGGTTCGATCTGCGAACAGAAGTCGATCAAATCGACACTCCTTGTCTCATTCTCTGTGGCGAACAGGATAAACTGACTCCTCCAGCACTCTCCATAAAACTCAATCAGTTGATAAAAAACAGCACCCTCAAAGTATTGCCATCAGCCGGCCATATGGTCATGATCGAAAATTATAGAATGCTAAATGAATATGTATCTGAATTTCTATCTACCACTGACTTCAGTCTCAACAAAACAGGATTCAAACAATAGAATCTGCTCAGGGCCATGGGCCTCTGCAACCCGCCTTGCCTGTCTTTTCTTTGGGGAAAAGGGCTTTCTGCTGTCCTTGGCATCTTCAAAAAAGGCAGGGAATAGAGATAGCTGCACATAGTTGAGGTAGTCGGGACATTGTACACCCATGCAGCGCTCACATACGGAAACATGTACTTTGTGGCCTTTTTTTTTCTGATTGCAAAAGATGTATGTCATACACGCTCTCAAAAGGAAAACCGGTATCTGAAAATTGCATGAATGCTGAAGAACAAGAGAGGAAGGAAAGAGAAAAGCCCTTCAGGAGAACCATGAAGGGCTTTTCTTATATAAATTTCGGCGGCGTCCTACTCTCCCACGCAGAATCCC
>DUZB01000319.1 GCA_013349725.1 Deltaproteobacteria bacterium
TGACGAAGACCGAAGAGAGTGATTTGGATGAGATAAAACCCGGACTTGTACAGGCTATCCAGAAAAGTCTCGATTCCCTCATGGAGATGAAACTGAAAGAGGGCCATGAAATCGAAAAGGATTTCAATCAGAGGATATCCCTCCTGGAAGGGTATTTAGACAAAATCCATGAACGCGCTCCAGATCTCATTCAGGAATATAGAACGCGTTTGAACGAAAACGTAAAGAAAATGCTCCAGGATCTGGAAGTGGATGAAGAACGCATCAGCAGAGAAACAGCCCTGTTTGCCGACAGATCGGACATCACAGAGGAGATCGTCAGGGCAAAAAGCCATTTCAAACAATTCAGGACCTACCTTGCCGACGATGACGCTGTTGGAAGGAGGCTCGACTTTTTGATCCAGGAAATCAATCGGGAGGTAAATACCCTCAGCGTCAAATCATGTGATGCTGAGATCTCCCGCATCGTCGTGGAGATGAAATCAGAACTGGAAAAAATCAGAGAACAGACCCAGAATGTGGAATAAGGAGGTATTTCATGAGTCCCACACTTGTCAACATCGGTTTTGGAAATTCCGTCGTCTCGAAGCGGATCATCGCCATCATTTCACCGGGCGCCGCCCCCATAAGACGTCTTCGCGATGAAGCCCGGGATGAAAAACGTCTCATCGATGCGACCCAGGGCCGGCGAACGCGCTCCGTACTGATCACGGACAGCAATCATGTGATCCTGTCGTCCGTTCAGTCGGAAACCCTTGCCCAGCGTTTCACCCCCGGGGGCAAGCTGGATATTCACGACACGGCTGAGTAGAAAATGAAAGGGCAGCTTTTTGTGATTTCTGCTCCATCAGGAGCAGGAAAAACAACGATTGTTGAAGCCTTGAGACGAAGGTACCAAGACCTTGCCTATTCCATTTCGAATACCACCCGCTTGCCGAGAAAAGGGGAAATGGACGGCAAAGACTATCACTTCGTGAGCAGGGATGTCTTTGAAAAGATGATTGAGGAAGGGCACTTCCTTGAATGGGCTGAGGTTTACGGGAACCTGTACGGGACCAGTTTTTCAACGCTCGAAGAGAAGTTAGCGTCCGGTTCGGACATCCTCCTGGATCTGGACACACAGGGGGGCAAAAATATCAGGAGCCGCTTCCCGAACAGCGTACTTATTTTTCTCCTGCCCCCTTCGCTGGAAATCCTTGAGAACAGACTCAGGAAAAGGGCCACGGACAGCGAGGAGGTAATAGGCAGAAGAATGCGGGAGGCCGTTTGCGACATCCGGAACTGCACATGGTACGATTATCTGATCATCAATGACGACCTTGAAGCGGCCATCCGGGAAACCGCGGCTGTAATCCTCTCGGAGCGTTGCCGTGCGGGGCGCAGGCTTCCCGATGTTCGAAGACGCTTCCATCAGATCCGATTATAGACCGGTTCAAATTCCCGCCAAAGCTCCAGACCGATTCGATTCTGGGTGTGGACGATCTCGCCTATAACTTCTTCATCAATGAGTGGGTTTACCAGTACAGCCCTCAAAACCACAATATTTTGAGGCCGGTAGCGAGTGGATTCCAGGGTAGTCCTGGAAACAAAAGTCGTATCATCCCTTCGCAATGCCTTGTGCAGCTTTATATTCAGACCGTTGATGAGGAGGTTTACCTTCCTTATTTTGTCCGCAAGCACTTTTGAACTTTCCCTGTCTTGTGAGGAACAAATCTTTTCCGATAAATGGGAAATAGACACTCTAACCTCTTCCGGTATGAAACGATAGGTAACAATGAAAAGCTCCGGACTATTCAGGGTCTCAAAATTGCCGCATCCGTCAACTATTCTTACCAGCGTATCCGTTGACTTGCGGGCCTCCCTGAGAAGAAGCCCGTATCCTTCCCTGCCGATAATTTTGAGCGCAGCCCAGGGTTTCAGGCATGCGAAAGAACGGGATCCTTCGATGGTGAAACGCCCTGTATCGACGGAATTTTTCCGGATGATGTACCTGGACGAATGCTTTATGAAGTGGAGGTCTCTTTCGTTGCGAAAGAGAATAATTCCCATGCTCATGGGGCAGTAAAGGAGTTTGTGAGCGTCAATGGAAACGGAATCCGCCATTTCAATCCCTCGAAAAAGGCTCCTGTACTCATCCACCAGAAGCGCCGGCCCGCCCCAGCAGGCATCCACGTGAAAATGGGCGCCTGTTTCACGGGCAATTTTTCCCAGTTTTTGGAGGTCGTCCACGTTTCCCGTTTCCGTAGTGCCCGCAATTCCCACAATGGCCATGATTTTGGTTTTTTCGGCATCCGGTCTGGCAAGGCTCCGTATCTTTCTGCGAAGCTTATCGATATCTATCCGGTTCTTCTCGTCAACCGGGATGGTTAGGACATTTTCCTCCCCGATCCCTAACAAATTGGCTGTTTTCTTAATAGAATAGTGTCCCCTCGTGGATACCAGAATCACCCCCCTTTCATATCCGTAATGCTTGAGGGCCGGTCCCATGCCGGATATTCGAAGGCCCGGGAAATCTTTGTCAGGAGGAAAAGCTTTTTCTCTGGCAACAAGAAATGCCGTCATGTTCGCAAGCGTACCGTCCGAGGTAACATTGCCAAGGGCGACTTTTGGATTCTGAATATGCCTGGTATAAAATTTCTCGTCCCTGTCGAAAACCAGGCGGTGGAGCCAGGCCAGCAGCTCTCTTTCCACAAAACTGGAAGCCTTGGCCGTCTCAATTTTTACCTGGTTCTGGTTCAAGGCGGCAATGACCATCTCAAGAAGGATCATGAAGTAGGGCGTAGCGCTGATCATATGACCGATATAGTAGGGATTTCCAACCTTTACCGAATGGGCGATAATCTTTGTCTTTATTTCCGACAATACATCCTTGATGAGCAGCGGTTCATCGGGAACGGATATCCGATCAAATAGGACGCTGAGCTCAGGCAGAGAGATACTGCTGTGAATTCCCCCCTTTTCCTGGAAAAAATGGTGGATCATCTCAAGGAGTTCATGCCCGAACTCAATGAACTTGTCCGGGGAGTCCGGCATGATAAAAAGCTTTTTGAGATATTCTAAATTGGTTTTGATCTTGATGGGATCATTCATGGGGATTCGCCTGAGAAGCAAGTCAAGGCCCGCATCTTGACGGGCATATAATACGCAAAAATAGTCCCTCCCTGGGCGCAGCCAAAGCGGGACATCCCTTCATCTATAAACGGTTCGCTCCGGTCATAAGGCCCGATAGCCCCTGGGTCTGTCAGGCAGCCAAGGCAAAAACTGACTTTGATATAATGATTTATTCCAAAAAAAGTCAAGGAGTTTACAGCCGGTATCCCCAATTTCAACTTTCGTCCAACCGAGCCCGTGCGGAAGGAGAAACAGCGTTGTCCTGAACATGGTACGCCCCGATGAAAAAAAAAGGGGAGAAGCAAAACGCCTCCCCCCTTTTACCTTTTAAAAACGGGTTTGATATAAAAGCTGCGCGAATCTATTTCTTCTTGAGATCCTTGAGAAGTTCTTCCAGATACACCTGCCTTTGCTCGAACATCTTGATGACCTGATCTCTCGTCATGACCCGTTCCGGGCTCCCACTCGCCTTCATTTTTCCCACAACTCCCTTGTCGTTAAACATTTTGGGAAACACCGTGGCACACTTATCGATGATCTCCTGGGAAACGCCTTTGGGAAGCGCTACGCCTCGAAAGTTCACACTGGAATCGTCGATATCGTATCCCATTTCCTTGAAGGTTTTCACATCGGGCAGAAATTCATGCCGTTCCAGATCCGCTATCCCCAGGATCTTGACCCTTTCCTGATTTCTGAACGCATCCGCGAGGTTGTTAAAACCGCCCTTCACCTTGGCTGCGACCACCGATTGCATGGCGTCAACTCCCCCTTTTTCCGGGATATACGTCATCTTTACACCAGCCGCCTTTGCCAGTTGCAGGAAAGCAATATGGTGCCCCACGTACATGCCTGCTCCGCTGATGGTGACCTTTCCAGGGTTTTCCTTCGCATAGGCAATCATGTCTGCAACCGTATTGAAAGGGCTGTCTTTGGGCACGATCAGTACCGCGGGGTCAGCGCCCCAGTTGGCTACCGGCTCAAAGGTATGGATATCGTATTTGGTCTTGTACACGATGGACT
>DUZB01000320.1 GCA_013349725.1 Deltaproteobacteria bacterium
ATCCACACGCAGGATAGATTTTGACGACCCGATCCCGTCAAAACGGCCCATGCACAGGATAGCATTGGAAATCATGTTCCAATATATGTCGGCCATCTACGGCATGACCACGGTAAATCACGACCACTTGTTTGCCTCTTTGCTCCGGCTGATCCCTAACAGAAAAATAGATGAAATGGATTTCAGGCAAAAAGCCTTCCTGGCCGTCACCATGCATCTCAACCAAATGGGGGTTTATCCGCACGAAGATCTCGGAAAAGATAAGGGGGTAGGAATGCCTTATCTGATCGGGAATCGGTCCAGGCGGACAGGCATCGTCCTGGTCCATGGATATATGGCGGCGCCCCCGGAGATAAAAAAACTGGCGGAGTACCTGGGTAAAAGAAGTTTTCTGGTTTACGCCCCTCGCGTGAGCGGGCATGGAACATCGCCCGATGACCTGGCCGCCAGGACCCGTAAAGACTGGATGGAATCTGTGGATGAAGGGTATGCCATTGTCAGTTGTTTGTGTAAGCAGGTGGTGGTGGGAGGGTTTTCCACCGGGGCGGGCCTGGCGCTTGATCTTGCGGCAAGGGTAAGTGGTGTTAAGGCTGTATTTGCCGTATCCCCGCCCCTTCAACTTCAGGACTTATAGGTTCGATTTCTCCCTGCTGTGGGCGTGTGGAACCGGTCTATGGATCTCATGAAAATGGAAAGAGCAAAAATGGAGTTTATTGAAAACAGACCCGAAAATCCCCACATCAACTACTTTCGAAATCCCGTAAGCGGTGTCAGGGAACTGGGTTTGCTCATGGAATCCGTGGAGAAAAACCTGCCCCGAATAAATATCCCCGCCCTTGTGATCCAGGCGGACGGTGACCCCATCTACGATATTGCTTGACCATGCTTTATTACAAGAATTATCTTACATACGTATTCAATATAATCGGAAATTAATTTAAGAAGGAAAAAATAATGGAAAAAAGGGGATTTCTTGAGAAGCTTTATCAGGGAACGTTCGATAAAGAGCTTTTTATGTCATGCCATGGATCAAAAATTTCTGATAAGGGCAGCTCTATTCTGGATGCATATGTTGCATTATCGAAAGAATATGCCCCCCTGGAACTTGAAGAAAAGATACCTTCCGCCAGCCGCTTCAGGAGAAATGTTATTCGCCTATGCCCTGACGGAACCCGAAACAGGCTCTGACGCCAAGCACATAAAGACCTTCGCGGAAAGGTCCGAAGACGGCAGACATTATATTTTAAACGGCGCCAAAACATATATCACAAACGGTGGTTACGCTGGAGGAATGACGGTTTTTGCCCAGATGGATAAGAAAACTCCCGGCTTCATGGGGGCCTTTATTGTTGAAGCCGGGTGGGAAGGTGTTGAAATAGGAAAAGATATGCCCAAGATGGGGCTCACGGTGAGCTCCACTACAATGGTTAAATTTAAAAATGTGAAGATCCCTTCTGAAAATCTCATAGGAAAACCCGGTGACGGTTTTAAGATAGCCATGACCATTTTAAACTACGGCAGGCTGGGCCTTGCTGCGGCATCCAACGGTTTGATGAAGCAGTCCGCTGAAGAGATGCTTGAAAGGGCTAATAAGCGCATCCAGTTCGGTGTTCCCATCTCCGAATTTGAATTAATACAGGAAAAGATCGTGAAGGCCCGTGTGAACGCCTTTTTATCCAAAGCGGTAACGGCGTTTACAGCGGGCATGCTTGAAAAAGACCCGTTCGTGCGTGTGGCCATTGAAAGCTCCCACGCCAAGCTTTTCAGTACCACAAGTGCCTGGGATGTGCTTTATGACGCGCTTCAGACCCATGGTGGCTCGGGATACCTCAAGACGCTTCCCTATGAAAAGAGGCTCAGGGATTTCAGAGTCACAACGGTGTTTGAAGGGACGACCGAGATCCATACCATATACCCGCCACTCTTTCTTTTAAGAAACCTGACAAAAGGCTCAACGCGATACGGGAGTCAGTGGGTGCGTATCATAAAATCGGCATTCAAACTTTTTAAGAAGCTGTCCATGGATCGAAAATATCGTAATCCCGTGCTGGAAAAGGCAAGGAAAGAGGCATTCCAGAGAATTCGGAGGGTGAGATTCATGCTCCTGGCAGGGCTGATCTATTATGGCAAAAATGTTCTCAAGCGTGAATTTTTTCTGAGAAGGGTAACCGATTTAAGTGTGCAGGTGTTTTTATTGCTCAGTTCCATTGCCTTTATCGATAAGGTGCGGCAGGAGGGTGGTGATATCGGGCAATACCTGAAATTTCTTGCGTATTATCTGTCTGACATTCAACCGTCTGGATGTGGAGCTTCGCGGGTGCGACCGGATTTGAAAGAGAAGCTCCATCATAATATTTTTAAGGCTTTGAATTTGAAATGAAGATGAAGAAGGCCGATTTTTAAAAACAGTAATTCCGAGTCGTAAAGCAACTCGTGAGTATTTGGGAGGATGTCTTTGGTGATCATCCTCCGCCACATTTTCATGCAGTGTATGGTGAATATATTAGGCTGTCAATATCGAACGGAAGGTAGCCATCACATCTTTTCCTGACCTGACATCCCTGAACTTGTGAATCTTCAATCAGACGCGAACAGCGCGGTCCTCATCCTGGATGTTAGCCGGCGGAAATAATATTCATGCTGTCCGGCCAAAAGGCCGGAGGAGAACGATGACCGACACAAAAAAAACTGAAACAAAGAATCATCGGATTCACTGGATGGATAATCTCAGAACTATCATTATCCTCTTAGTGGTTCTGTACCATGTTGGGGGCGTTTATGAATCTGCTGGGCTGTGGGGATGGTTTTGGATTGTTGATGACCCCGATACCATTATATGGGTTGGCATTGTAGGCATCGTATTGGATATTATGGTAATGTCAACAATTTTCTTTATATCGGGCTATTTGGCCCCTGCATCCCTGAAACAAAAGACCGGGCGGGAATTTGTAAAAGGAAAAATCAGACGATTGATAATTCCATGGGTGATCGCGGTATTTACGTTGATTCCGCTCTACAAAGTCATCTTCCTGTACAGTCGAAATCTACCACAAGAACACTGGACCACTTACTTTCACATGACCAACCCGAACAGCCAAAATTGGCTATGGTTCCTACCGGTTCTGTTTATTTTCAACATACTCTATTTTCTTTTGTCAAAAGTAAATCTAAAGATCCCCAACATTTCACTAAAGGGCGCTGTGTTGGGCGCATTCCTGATTGGATTTGTTTACAGCTTCAGCATCGGTGGGATTCTTGGTTTTCGGAGTTGGACGTTAACCCCACTGATCGATTTCGAAAATGAAAGACTGCTCGTGTATTTCCTGACTTTCTTGCTGGGGTCGCTGTGTTTTCGGCAAAATGTATTTGCAGAAAAACCTAAAAGCAAAACGCTGTACAATGTTGTAAATTCGACTTCCTGGATCCCCATCACTGTACACATCTTTGCACGGTTGTTCCCATTCTTCTATCCGGAAGGTTTTTCGATTACACCGTTATATAGGCTAATCTGGTGGCTTAGTTTTGACCTTTCGTTACTCTGTTTGATGTATTTAATGATTGGATCCTTCTGGCGATATGTGGATAGAACAGGGAGAATATGGAGTGAATTAAACCACAATTCGTACGGTGTTTATATCATCCATGTGATCGTTATCGGAGTCTTCGGCACGTTGCTGTTGAATCTGAGCTTGCCGGCTTTGGTGAAATATCCTTTGCTGTTTCTCTCGACATATTTAGTCAGTAATTTGATTGTCTCGGTTTATCGGTCCTTGGTTCAGACCATGAAATCACGATCAGGACGAAGAGACGTTCTTGCCGGCTAACCCCGCGCTATGCAAAAAAACCTTGCCCTACTGTAACAAATTTGTTATTTTTTAATCATGACATGGCAAATCAAATATTACAATGAAAACCTCGAAGAAGAAATCCTAAATTTACCTGAAGGCCTGTTAGCAAGGTATTTACGATTAACGGACCTAATGCTCGAATTTGGAGCAAATATAGGTTTACCTCATACCAAACCCATCGACACGGGTTTGTTTGAGCTTCGAGTGAAAAGCAAAGAAGGGATAGTAAGGGTTTTCTTTTGTACAA
>DUZB01000379.1 GCA_013349725.1 Deltaproteobacteria bacterium
TTTCCAGTTTCGGCATCCCAATTCTCACCGTCGGAACCCTATTTGCAAATCGGTAATACACTCTATTTCCAAAAAAGTGTAAACCGAGAAATGAAGGATGCCGTTAGATCGTATCTTATTCAATCAACAATCAACAATCAACAATCCAATGAAGAGGAGATCATGAAAAACGACAGTGATTCCACCGCAGAACAGGATCTGGTGCAATCCGAAATCAAGGAAAATATCGGGATTGTTGTGATGAACAACCCCCACAAACTTAATTGTTTCAGTTCGGAACTGGTTGCAGGTATTTTAAAGGCTTTTGACGTATTTGAAGAAGCCAGGGTCCGTGTTGTTATTCTCAGGGCCTATCCCGGGGCAAAGGTCTGGTCTGCGGGACACAACATGAAGGAGATTCCTCTCGATGGACAGGACCCTTTATATTGGAATGTCCCTTTTGAACAACTCCTGCACCGGGTGCAGAATTGCCCGGTTCCCGTTATGGGTATGATAGAGGGCAGCGTCTGGGGAGGCGCCTGTGACCTGGCCATGACATGCGATCTCCTGGTGGGAACTCCTACCGCCACCTTTGCCATTACACCCGCCAAGATTGGTTTGTCGTATAATACTGCCGGGCTCAATCATTTTCTGGGTGTTCTGCCCCTGCATGTCATCAAGGAGATGATCTTTACGGCAGAACCCATCTCGGCTGAAGACGCGCGAGGCTATGGACTCCTCAATCGTCTGGTAGATCCGGTCAAGCTGGAAGAGACAACCCTTGAAATAGCGAGGGTGATCGCCCGCCATGCACCGATGGCCATCCGGGTGCTCAAGGCCGAGATGCGCAAGCTTACGAAAGGCTCCGGCCTCAGCGCAGATGATTACGAAGAGATTCAGGAGCTTCGAAGAGAGGCTTTCAGAAGTGAGGATTTCAAGGAGGGGATTGCCGCTTTTTTTGGAAGAAGGTCCCCCGAATTCAAAGACAAGTAAATCTCCAAGCCTATTGTTTTTGCAGGAGGGGAAAGCACAGGATTCGGCCTTTCAGCCGAATCAGGAAAGGAACCCATGATTGTACGAAATCTGAAGGATAAAGAGGTACTGGAAACCACCTATCGGGCCCATGGGGGCGGCATCGCCCAGATGATTCTGGACCAGAGGACACTGAAGGAAATCGGTTTTTTTGCCTGTGCCACGTTGGAAAAAGGCAAAGAGCTTGAGGCCCATGTGGACCCCATGGAAGAGATCTATTTTATTCTGAGCGGTGAAGGGGAAATGACCGTGGGAGAGGAAACGAGGCACGTTGTTCCGGGCGACGCCGTATGGATCCCGGCGGGGGACGTCCATCGCCTTCAAAATACCGGCCGGGAGGTCTGTTTCATCCTGGTGATCGCATCCAATGCCTGGCTGACAAAATAGGGCTTTTTACGTATTCCCATGATTACGGTGATTCGTGGTTGAAACCGGATTTTCATGGTAGCGATAGGAAGCTGCCGAAGGCGAGGGGATAATGATGGGGTTAGCGGATGAATGGGTCCGGAATCCGGAAGTAATGAGGATGAGACGGATATTCAAGCAGATGGAGTCCGGGCAGGCCGGTTTGATACATACAATGAAAATTTCCGAATTTGATTCAAGGCTTCGTCTCTGGCGTGATAAAGCCCGCTTACTTTTTGAGCGGTTCTGGCCGGAAGCCGCCGCATTAGGAACCATGGATGAAACCCGTATGGGCCATTTATACTTCCACTGCCTGGGGCGTATCATGACTGATGACGGCATGCCCGTCCCCCAGGCCGCTTTGCCCCGAGATGAAGAAATAAAGGCGCTTTTGAAAGGATGTCTGTCATGATTCGCTTGCGTTTGTTCGGGCGTTGCCGCATATACCACGATCCCGTGAGCCCGGTGTTGCGCGCCCCTGCAGAAATCGGGTGGGATGCGTGGTTTCGAAAGATCGATCTGGTCACGCCCCGACGGCTGAAAGGCAGGGAGCTTCTGATGCGCACCCGAGGGTGGTGGACCGTGGAACCGTTGGAAGTGCTGCCGGTGGTTGAGAAGCATGGCCGGCTGGTGGTGGGTGAAAACGGTGAACTGATGGTTGAATGCACGGATTCAGATGGGATCGAGGAACTCCGCCTCGCCCTGAAGGAATCTTTTAATGACCAGGTACTGCTTTCACCGTAATCCCAGCAGCTCGGCGATATTGTCATAAAACAGGGCCGCCTTGTCTTTCAGGCTGAATCCCGCTTTGTCGGCTAAATGGTCGATCATGGCGACCTCATCCGGGTGGAGAAACCATGGCCAGTCGGTTCCGAACAAGATGCGCTTTGGGCCGAACCGGTCCAGAAGGCTGACAAACTGGTCTGCTGTCAGGGTGTGACCGGCATTGGACGTGTCCAGATATAAGTTGTGGCAAGTCATCAAATGAGTGTGGATTTCCTCGAATGGGGCATCCAGGCTGCCCATGTGGGCGCCGATGAAAGGGATGTCCGGAAATTTCCGTGCCAGGGCAACCAGTTTTTCGGGTGTGGTGGTATAGGCGGGGTCTGCGCCGAAATATCTGGGGGCTGAATGAAGGGTGTCCAGAACCACAAAGAATCGGTGATCGCATATGCGGTTGAAGGTTTGAATCTGTTCGAACATGGTCAGGGCCGGAGGTCCGTCCAGTACAAAGCCCTGGGAAAAGGAGCACAGTTTGATGGCCCGCACCCCGTGGCTTTTGAGCTTTTCCATTTCCACCCCGTTCTCGGGATATTCGGGGTGCAGCGTGCCGGCGGTGTAAAGAAAATCCCTTTCAGCGGCTTTTTCTATGAATAGGGAATTGACCTTCGCCACATTTGCGGCGCCGGCAGTGGGCAGGGCAAGTCCGGCTGCCACGCCTGCCGCCCTCATGGAGCCTTCCAGACCTTCTCCATCCCGATGATCCGTCGCACCGAGGGTCTGAAGGTGGAGTTGCGCGCACATCTCTGGTTTCGCCGCGACATTTTCGATAATTGTCTTGCTGAAAAGATGCAAATGGCTGTCGAAAATTTTCATTTGCACTACAACCCCTCAAGATCCCTGAAATGGTTCACTGTTGCCAGGTGTTTCATGTCCCTTTGAAAACGACCTCTCCATCCATATTTCTTCTGGGAACGGCGAACCACAATCTTCATCAGGGGTTTGAAGAAATAAATCCAGATCCCGGTCCAAAAACGGCCTTGTTTCCGAATCCTTTCCGATGGTTCCCACCATCCCAAAACGGTCTGATTATGGAGCCAGAAAAGGTATTGAAGGGTGTCCGCATCAAGTTGTCGTGTTTTGACGTTGGCCCACATGCCGTTGTAACGGGTATAATCCAGCGCATTCGTTACCAACCCTGCATCCAGCAGCAGCTGCCGAATCTCGGTTTTGGGATAGGGCGTCAAGATCTGACAATAGGCTGTATCGGCGCCCGTTGATTTCAGGAAACGGTAATTATCCATAATCTCTGTTTCACCATCATCCGGAAAACCGAAGATCATGCCCCCGATGACCATGATGCCGTATTTGTGACAGAGGTTCACGGCCTTGCGGGAAGCGTCCAGGATATCGCCTTTGCGTGCGGCCCTGAGATTTTTTTTAGAGGCATTTTCCATTCCCAAAAAAACGGATGTAAACCCTGCCAGGGACATTTTTTTTACCATTTCCTCGTTCCCGGCCATGGTCACACAATCCGCCTGGACTGTAAAGTACAGATTCCGATACTCCCGGGCGATGATGGCATCGCAAAGGGATATTACCCGTTTGGGATCCAGCACGAAGTTGTCGTCGGACAGAAATATCCATCGAGCCTTTCGTTTAAAATAGATGTCATCCACATCCGCCACTACCCGTTCCACTGGAAAAGGCCTGAAGGAACGGCCATACATATGCCGAATGCTGCAGAAATTGCAGTTTCTGGTGCACCCCCTGGAGGTCTCCAGGACTTCGGCTTTGCGGTTCATGATATGGTAGCCCCAGGTCAAGCGCCTTTTGTCGCGGATGGGAAGTTTCAATCGGGTCAGGTCAAGAGNCNCTCCTTTGGGGTTGTGAACAAATTCGCCGTCTTTTTTGTAGGAT
>DUZB01000244.1 GCA_013349725.1 Deltaproteobacteria bacterium
CGCCATGCACCATGCGCCATGCACCATGCGCCATGCGCTTACAGCTTCCGCCGCTTGCGGAGGCGGATGGCTGCCGGTGTAACTTCCACCATTTCATCATCGTTTATAAATGAGAGACAGTCTTCCAGGCTCATGTTCCGGGCTGGAACAAGAATGACATTTTCATCGGAGCCGGATGCGCGAACATTGGTGAGTTTTTTGCCTTTGGCGGGGTTTACCACCAGGTCTCCCGGGCGGCAATGTTCCCCGATAACCTGGCCGCTGTATACCCTGATGCCCGGTCCCATGAAAAAGTGCCCGCGATCCTGGAGATTGAAAAGGGCATAGGCTACGGTGGTGCAGGGATCCTTGACCACGATAGCCCCGGCACTTCGATTCTGTATTTCGCCTGCCATCGGTCCGTATCCGGCAAAGACATAGTTCATGACGCCCATGCCTTTGGTGTCCGAAAGAAATTCGCTGCGGAACCCGATGAGGCCGCGGGTGGGGATCTTGTAGATCAGGCGCATCATGTTATTGCGGCGGATCATTTCCTGCATCTGCCCCTTGAGTCTGCCAAGCTTTTCAATGACGATCCCCTGATACAGCTCATCCACATCAATCGTCAATTCCTCGTAAGGTTCAAAAGATTTCCCGTTTTCTTCCTTTATGATGACTTGGGGCCGGGTTACCTGAAATTCGTATCCCTCGCGCCGCATCTTTTCGATGAGGATGGAAAGGTGCAGTTCCCCGCGGCCGAAAACCTTGAAACCGGCGCCCGCGCCAAGGGGCTCAACGGTAAGAGCGACGTCAGACAGGGTTTCCCTGAAAAGACGATCTTCCATCTGGCTCGAAGTGGAAAAATCCGCTTCCTGCCCTGCAAACGGGGAGTCATTGGGCATGAAATGCATGGCCACGGTGGGAGGGTCTATGTCGATAAGCGGCAGGGGCATCGGGTTTTCCGGGTCAGTGAAGGTTACGCCGACCGTAATGTCGTCCATTCCCGCCACCGCTACGATTTCCCCCGTAAAGGCCGTGTCAACGGGTACCTTCTTGTCCAGCTCAAAACGGAAGATCTTTGTGATTCGAGCAGGGGCGACCGTTCCGTCGCGTTTTACCACGGCGATATTCTGATTGATATTTACCGAACCGTTCACCACTCTTCCCGTTCCCAGCTTCCCGAGGTATGGAGAGTAATCGATCGTGTTCACCTGTAACTGAAGCACGGCTTCCGGATCGCCGGTTGGTGGCGGTATGTGGCTGATGATTTTTTCGAAAAGCGGTTTCATGGAGGCCCCCTCAAGGGGATCATCCATATCGTTGATGGCATATCCGGACTTTGCTGAGGCGAAGACGATGGGAAAGTCTAACAGTTCGTTAGGGGCGTCCAGCTTGACAAACAGATCAAATGTCTGGTCTACTGCCCAGAGCGGCCGGGCAGCGGGCTTGTCTATCTTGTTGATGACCACCAGGACAGGCAAATGAATGGCCAGGGCCTTTTTCAACACAAAATAGGTCTGCGGCATGGGACCTTCCTGTGCGTCAACCAGAAGGAGGCAGCCATCCGCCATACGCAATACGCGTTCAACCTGGCCCCCGAAATCGGCATGCCCGGGCGTATCTATAATATTGATTCTATAGTCCCCGTACCTGAAAGCTCCATTTTTAGAGGATATGGTGATACCTCGTTCCTTTTCCAGGTCCATGGAATCCATGTGCCGTTCGGTTAGGGCCTGGTTTTCCCTGAACATGCCGCTCTGCCTGAAAAACTGATCTACAAGGGTTGTTTTTCCATGGTCCACATGGGCGATAATAGCGATGTTTCTAATCAATTCCTGTTTCATATGGGTGTTCTCTACTCTCAATGTATATGTTTTATTTTCAACGCATAAATCCGGAAAGGATGTTCCCGCAGCGAATAGGATTGGGCTTGTGCGTGATGATTTGGTCAAAAGATAAGGATCAGTCTTGGATTCGCAATCAGATATAGAAAATATACTGCTCAATAAAAAGAATTTGGACGCTGATAAACGCAGATTATACATGATTCTTTTATTTTTTTCGTAATAATCTGCTCCTATCTGAAGAAATCTGCGTCCCCAAAACTCTTAGCTTAACAGCTATTGTTTGCTCTGCGTCCATCCAAGATTTCTCAGCGCGTTGTAGGCATACCACTGATTATACCAGTCTTTGGAGTTGGGGAGCCTTTTCAGGATCTCCCCCGTGGCGCTCCTGTCGCCCCTGAGGCCTAAGGCCCAGTAGGCCATGGAGACCACATTTGGACTGGGGTCGTCTAAAAGGGACAGGAGGTCNGTGAGCGTTTCCGGGTTATGGCTGTACGCCAGGGTTTTTGTCAGCCAGTACCGATCCGCTATGTGAGGGCTCTTCAAGATTCCTTCATAAGCCCGATAATCGGATATCTCCACCCGTTTCCCCAGCACCCTTTTCAAAGCGGTTATCCGTTCCCTGCCGTTTCTGGATTCCAGCATTTCGTTCAGGGTTTTATCCGGCATTCCTTTTAGATTGGGGGGGGTGACGGTGATCAGCAAGATTACCCCAACGCAGAAACAGAGGATGGGGGCCATGACGCTTGACGCTTCCGGTTTCAGGAAAGTCCCTGAAAATGTCCGAATCAGGAGATACAGAAAAAGATATCCCATTGCCGGAAGTCCCGTAAAGAGAGAAAAGAAAACGCATTTCCTGAAAGAACCGTACCTGTCCGTTTTTCGTGAAAACTCTTTCAAGCGAATGGNCCCCATGGCCGGAAAGTCGGGGATTGTTGTCTTCACGACGGTTTTTCCGTGCTGCTGCAGCAGAATCTCGTCCCCTTCTTTCAGCAAGGTGAGGTCGACTTGCGCGGTGTTTTCCACAGGGAGATAATCGTTTTCAAGGAGCTTTTTTTCCAGCGCTTCTTTCATGTCAGCATTTTCTGAAACGGTGATTCGGCAGGTCTTGAGTGTTTTCTGGTTCAGCGTCTTGAATACTTCTGCCGGGTAAAAGGTGTATCGGTAGTAAAAGTCGTTCAGCTTTTCCCCCGGGGTGCTGGTAAGGAGAAGATTATCCCGCAGACTCATGAAGAGATTGCCTTCTGTTTGCAGTGCCCACAAAAGCGTCAGGAGGATGATCAGTAAAGGGTGGATGACTTTGAAAGCCCAGCGGCGTCTCGGCGGTGCGCCCGGCATCAGTTTCCAGGCCGTCCGGAAGACAATGATGGGAACCAAAAGAATATAGGCCGATGAAAAAGGGGAAAAGCCGTGAAGGTTTATCAGCAGGAGGAACAGTGCCCAGGGAATGAGGAGAACCGACAGAAACCATCTTTTAGCGGAAAAGATCCGTATCCAGATCCAGGATATGCCTAATGCCAGCATGGATAGAGAAGCCCCTAAGCTCAGGGTAAAGAAAAGCCCCCCGTAAAAGGCCGGGCCAAATTCCTGCAAACGGTTCATGATGTGTTGATTGGGGATGGTCAGATACCCGGCACTTCTAATGAGTTTTAAACCGTCATGGAGATCTGCATTAGAGAGATAGACCTGCGCCGTGGCGATGATCTGGGCTGCAAGCAGGCCCGAAAGGAGGCATAGGAAGGGATATCCGTTTTGCCGAAGCAGGGAAAAACAGTTCTTTCGATGAGGAAGGCTCATGATTATACGCTTTGATTTTATATCGTAATATATCTAAATAAAAGAGTAAATAGGGATAAGAAATGGCTCCGGAATTTTTTTGAGTTGAACGCAGCCCCATTTTTTCCTATTATACACAGAAAATCCTTCAAGGAGAAAGGGTGAAAAATGCAAAAGAAGGTTGATCTCAACAGTGATGTAGGGGAAAGTTTCGGAATTTACAAAATCGGCTCTGATGAAGAGGTGATTCCGCTGATCAGCTCGGCCAATATCGCCTGCGGGTTTCATGCCGGTGATCCATCGGTTATGAAGCGAACGTTGGATTTGGCCGGGAAGAACGGTGTCGGGCCGGGGGCCCACCCGGGCTTACCGGATCTGATGGGGTTCGGTCGCAGGAAAATGGACGTGAGCCTTGAGGAAATCAGGGATTATGTGATCTACCAG
>DUZB01000142.1 GCA_013349725.1 Deltaproteobacteria bacterium
TGCAACAAAGAGCAGAAACTCACCCGAAAATCTTTTGTGAACCTACTGTTGCGGATGGTCGGCTGAGCAAATCGGGCGCAATTTCGGTGAAACTTCAGTTAGGCAAGAACCCGGGGCCCCCTGGACCCGGGTTTCCGCAATCCGTCTACCCCTGGGTTACGAAATCAAATCCGCGCTCAATGGCTTTTTGATTCAGGTCAAAGAATTTATCTTTCCCTTTCATAGCAGCCTGCATGCCTTTGCAGGTTTCCTCAAAACTCAGCATTCCTGTCTTCGCGCATACCGCCCCGATCATGACCATATTGCCCCCCCTGGCATTTCCAGCCTCCATGGCCAGTTCCAGGGTGGGGACCTGAATGACTTCAATATCGGTCCGGGAAGGGGTTTCCTTGAAAAGGGACGTGTTGAGGAAAATCTTTCCCCCTTCACTGACCGTGGGTTCAAACTTTTCAAGGGATGGAAAGTTCATGGCCACAAGAATCTCCGGGTTGGAGGCCACTGGAGACGCAATCTTTTTGTCGGACAAGGTTACCGTGCAGTTTGCTGTTCCTCCCCGCATCTCAGCGCCATAGGAAGGAAAGTAGGTCACATGCAGTCCTTTGTGCATGGCTCCGTGGCTCAGGACGTAACCCATCAATAAAACACCCTGGCCGCCGAAACCTGCGAAAGTTGTTCGCGTAATCATTTTTTATCCTCGTATCCGGTGCTATCTTTGATAACGCCCAATGGAAAAGTCTTGACCATTTCTTCGTTCACCCATGCCCAGGCATCCTTGGGGGAAACCTTCCAGTTTGTCGGGCAGGGAGAAAGCAGCTCCACCAGGGCAAACCCCAGGTCGTCCAACTGGCACTGGAAGGCCTTTTTGATGGCCTTTTTTGCCTTTCGGATCTGCTTGACTGTAGTCAGTGCACACCGTTCCACAAAGACCACGCCGTTACTCACCGCCAACATCTGGGAGATGTCCAGAGGGTTTCCATGAAGCTTTTGATCACGACCTCCCGGGGCCGTTGTGGCATTCTGCCCCAAAGTGGTTGTGGGGGCCATCTGGCCTCCGGTCATTCCGTATATGGCGTTGTTAATAAATATGGTGGAAATCCTTTCGCCCCGATTTCCTGCATGGATCGTTTCCGCTGCTCCAATGGCTGCCAGGTCGCCGTCGCCCTGGTAGGTAAGAACGAATTTATCCGGGTGGACCCTCTTGATTCCGGAAGCCACTGCTAGGGCCCTTCCGTGAGGGGCTTCGACCATGTCGAAATTGAAATAGTTGTAGGCCAGCACGGCACAACCCACGGGTGGGACGCCGATTGTCTTCTCTCTGAGGCCCATTTCGTCTAAACACTCGGCAACCAGGCGGTGTGCAACGGAGTGTCCGCATCCGGGACAGTAATGGGTTGGGTTATGTTTTAGAGATTCCGGCCAGCCGAAAATCTTTTCATATTGGGTTTCTGTGCTCATACTTCAATCCTCCGGCCCACTTTTCCGTCACCCTTAGCAACCGAACGTAAGAATTCGGCCACATCAGCCGGAGTGGGAATGATTCCTCCCGGCACACCGTGAAAATAGATTTCTGATCTTTCGCCTACTGAGAGGATGACATCTTCTACCATTTGCCCCAGACAAAGTTCAAAGACGGCAATCTTGGGAACTTTTTTTGAAAGCTGCCGCAACGCGGGCATGGGATAGGGCCACAGCGTGATCGGTCTGAACAGCCCTACGTTTATCCCTTCGGCCTTGACTTCTTCAATAGCGCTTTCAGCAATACGGGCTGCCGTCCCGTAGGCCACGATTACGATCTCTGCGTCTTCGGCATATTTGACTTCCCATCGCATTTCCTCGGCGATAATCCTGTCATACTTTTCCTGGAGGTGCAGGTTGTGGTGATAGAGTTGCCCCAGACCAAGGAGCATGGAGAAGAGAGCCCTTGGTTCACGCCCTTTGCATCCGTCAACTACCCAGTCTTTCTTCGGGAGTGTATCCAAATCGATAAAGTCAGGAAAGATCACCGGTTCCATGACCTGTCCCATCAAGCCGTCGCCCAGGAGCATCACGGGGGTTCGATATTTATCGGCCAGGTCAAAGGCCACAAAAGTTAGATCCGCCAGTTCCTGCCCTCCTGCGGGCGCTAAAACCGGAGTGCGGTAATCGCCGTGGGCGCCTCCTCTTGTTGCCTGGAAGTAGTCGGCCGCGGACGGGGAAATATTTCCGAGACCAGGCCCTCCTCTCATCATGTTGATAATGACGGCCGGCAGTTCCGTACCGGCCATGTAGGATATCCCCTCCTGTTTGAGTGATATCCCCGGGGATGAGGAAGAAGTCATGGTCCTACCACCGGCTGCGGAGGCGCCTAATACCATGTTGATGGAGGCCACTTCGCTTTCCCCCTGGATAAAGGCGCCGCCCACCTCTAACATGCGAGCGGAGAGGTATTCAGGGAGTTCGTTCTGCGGGGTTATGGGATAACCGAAATAGTAACGGCATCCAGCGCGCACCGCCGCTTCTCCCACTGTCTGGGAACCGTTCATTAACATTTTTTCACTTGGCACGATACACCTCAATGGCTACTTCGGGGCATGCGGTTGCGCACTGGGCACAGGCGATGCATCCTTTTTCGCCTTCAGAAATATTTTCTTTAAATCGAGCGGGAGAGTAACCCTTTTTATTGAGCAACTGATCCACTTCGATCACTTCGTTAGGACAAACTCCAATGCAAATGTGGCACCCTTTGCACCATTCCCTGTCAATAATAATCTTACCTTTAGTCTTAGCCATAATTTTAACCCGATTTCCCTAATTAAAAACTGATTTCATGAACGCCATAAAAGATATTCATCCGTTACAAATTCTTTAAAACATAGAAATATATTTTCCAATGACTTTCATGTCAAGTATTTTTTGCTCGAACCGGTAATTCTCCTGATAGGCTCTATTGGTCCGCAGCAATTCTCATTATTGGTTCAATGCGACTGAGGTCATGGGGAAAAGCCATAATGATAATTGCTGGTGATCCATGTTTTTTCTTGACAGATCCGATGGCCTTTATGATAAGAACAACTGATAATTCTACGGGGTGTATGTATCGTTCATGCTTGTTCGACGAAATTTTATGTGAACTGCAATTTTTATGGTAAATGAAATGCAACTTACTCAGCATCAGATCGATTATTGTATGGAGTGTGGGGTTTGTACGGGGAGCTGCCCTGTAAGCCGTGTTCTTCCTTCTTTTTCTCCCAGGCAGATGATCAAGCACGGCCTGGAAGAACCGGGCGATGAGTCCGCCTTGAGTCAGGGTATCTGGGCCTGCCTGAGCTGCGGTCGCTGCAGTGAAAGGTGCCCCGTGGAAATAGACGTTCCCGGGTTTATCCTGAAATTGAGGCAGAAGGCCAGAAATGCCGGCAATTTTCCATTGGAAAGCCATCATGGGATTCTGCAGTCCATAGTCGACATGCAGACGGGAGATGTTCAGCAGAACCGCACGGCCTGGGCGGAAGAGGCGGGCAGTTTTTCTGACAAAGGCGACTATTTTTATTTTGTCGGGTGTCTCCCCTATCACGAAGTGGTTTTCAGCTACCTGGATATCTCTCCCCTTCAAAATGCGAAAGCTGTCCTTGGCATTCTGAACAAAATGGGAATTACACCTGTGATCAGCAATGACGAGAGGTGCTGCGGTCATGATGCCCTCTGGAGCGGAAACGAAGCTACTTTCCGGAAGTTGGCGGAACGTAACCTGGAGGTCATTGCGTCTTCCGGTGCAAAAACGGTGCTTTTCAGCTGCCCTGAAGGATATGCCACATTCAAAAAGCATTATCCCNAAGTCTGCGGTGAGCTTCCTTTCGAGGTCCTGCATATGACCGAATTTCTGGCGCGGGAACTGCCCGGCTCCGGNCTTT
Organism: Deltaproteobacteria bacterium; assembly: GCA_013349725.1. The sequence goes on from DUZB01000142.1 coordinate 3,888, forward strand.
CTTTCAAACCGTCCACCAATGGCGNTCTTACGTATCATGATCCGTGCCGTCTNGGCAGGGGAGCGGGCTTGTATGAACAGCCTCGAGATCTTCTCCATATGATTCCNGGAGGCAAGCTCATGGAAATGGGGCGCAACAGGGAAA
>DUZB01000359.1 GCA_013349725.1 Deltaproteobacteria bacterium
CGCCACACCGGAACTTCCGGAAACCGCCTGGTTGAGGCGAAAGAGCAGGTAATGGGTCTTGACGGCCCCCGCCATGTCCCCTTTCTGATAAAGGTCATAGAGTTCACAACATTTGTGCGGGAAGGCGTTTCCAAGGGAAAGCACACCGCCCGATGCCCCTAACACCATCCCGGTCAGAAGAATGCTGGCACTCCCCGCAAGGACAGCAAATCCTTCCTGCCTTGCTGCCAGATATTTCCCGATATTTCCCGGCGACGAATCCTTCATGCCGACGATGTTACCGTGATCGGATATGAGAGAAATGACCCCGGGGGAGATGGTGATTCCCGTGAACCCCGGTGCGTTATAGGCGATGACCGGAACAGAAACGGCATCCGCCACATCCTCAAAATACTTCACGATGACATCGTCCGTCATCCTTTTCTTGAAGTAGGATGGGGTGAGCAGGGTGACAAAGTCTGCGCCCATAGATGCCGCCACCTTTGCAAAGGCAATGCTCTGCCGAGTGGATTCATACCCCGCGCCAGCCATAACCAATTGATGGGAGGCCTTCTCTTCCATCACAGCCTCCAGTACCTTCAGTTTCTCCTCTTCGGTCAGGCTCTTGGCCTCGCCGTTGCTCCCTAAAACATAAAAGCCGGCAAGGGGCGTTTCGCTGTATTTCCGTACGTTTTCCCTGAGCTGTTCAATGGACACCTCTTCGTTCACAAAAGGTGTGGTAATAGGTGCAAACACGCCTTTGATCTCTTTTTTCATCTCATTTTCTCCTTCATTGTTGGTTCCAGCAATCGTGTCTGAATCACGCCTTAAAGTGATTCAGACACATTCATACCCCTGAAAATGCGCTATATCCCCCGTCTACGGGGATTACTGCGCCGGTAACAAAACTGGCCGCATCGGAGACCAGCCACAACGCTGCGCCGACGATTTCCTGTGGTTTTCCATACCGTGCTGTGGGAACACTTTTGAGAATCTGCTTTCCCCTCTCCGTCATCTCCCCTGTTTTTTCGTCCGTTAGAAGAAATCTATTCTGTTCCGTCAGAATAAACCCGGGAGCGATGGCATTCACCCGGATTTCGGGAGAATAGTCCTGGGCCATGTGGACCGCCAGCCATCTGGTAAAGCTATTCACGGCGGCTTTCCCGTCTGAATAAGAAATCGCCCGCGTCAGCGGCAAAATACCGGCAATAGAAGAGATATTGAGAATGACCCCGGATTTCCTTTCCGAAAAGATCCGGCCCACTGCCTGGGAAGGAATAATTGCACTCAGATAATTCAGCGAGAGGACCGCCTTCATATCTCCTGGTTCCATATCAAAAAAAGTCAATTCGTTGGATGTGGTGGTCTCCTTGCGACTTCCTCCGGCGCCATTGACAAGGATGTCAATCGTTCCGTATTCGGCTAACGTTTCTTTCAACGCAGTCGCCACGTCGGATTTTTCACAGGCATCGCATTGGACGGCCAGTGCCTTTCCTCCGGTTGAACGGATCTCTTCGCTCACTTTCCGGGCGGCATCCAATGATATATCCCAGATCGCCACTGAAATGCCTTCGGCGGCAAACGCTTTGGCGATTTCGCCGCAGATGGCCCCGCCGGCCCCGGTGATGACGGCAGTTTTTCCTTCAAGATGATAATTCATGACTCCCTCAATTCACACACTTCACCATCCGGACCGTAGAAATAAAATATCCAAACGCCTGGTCTGAATTCAATCGGTTCGCACAGAAACTTGACGTCGTTTTCTTTTAGCTTCTCGTAATCCGCCCGCGCATTTGTGGATGCAAGTCCCATATGTATCAGTCCGTTGTCAGCCTGTTTATGATCCGGCGGGATCGGCTTGCCTTGGGGGGTCAGATATTCAAACAGTTCCAGCATAGTCTCCCCCAGGGTTAAATGGGCTATTCGGGCGGTGCTGCCCGGCATCCCGTTGACATCACCGAGTCTCATTTCCGGACCACATTCCAGGATACGTGCCACTTCAAAACCAATAACATCCCGATAAAATGTGATGGATCGGTCCAGGCTTGCCACACTCAATGCCACATGGTCGATATTTGTAATCATTGCTCAAAAGCTCCTTGTGTGAAATTTCATTTGGGTTCAATTGACCAATAAAAATCTATACCTCTATACTGAATTCATTAGTACAAAGCTTGGCGATTTATTGTCAAGGAAAAACCACTGTACAGCCCCAGCCTTGGGGACGGAACCCATGCCGTCGCGTGAAATTTCATTTGGGTTCAAGAATTCAGGAGTTCCCGGAGTCTCATTATTCTCGGAAAAATGATGGCTTTCTTTCCATTTCCTTTGACCATATTGCAGAGAGTTTATCTGTTCGAATAGATGTGAAACAGCATTTTAAAAATATACGCTCTAAGTGATCACGGAGTAAACCCAAGAAAAAGAATAGCAGGAGCCATTTTTTTGTAAACAAGCAGTACTGTTTGGAGTATAAGATAATGGAATGAATGGCATAATAAATGAGCAATTGGTATATTTGTAATTTAGGGAGAAAAAAATGCTTTTACCAAGGTTTGATTATTTAGAACCCGAAAATCTTGAAGGGGCTCTTGACCTTTTAGCCACTCACGGGGAGGATGCAAAACTTCTTGCCGGGGGGACCGATCTTCTGGTCAGGATGAAAAAAGGACTGTTAAAACCAAAAGCGTTGATCAGTCTTAAAGCCTTGAAGGAATTGTCCTATATTAAAAAAGAAGAGGGATGTATTAAAATCGGCGCCGGAACACCCCTTGTCGACATTATTGCATCCGGCCCGGTTCAAAATTGCGCCCGGGCACTCTTTCAGGCCTGTGAAAAAGTCGGTGCAACAACCATACAGCACTACAGGGGCACAATTGGGGGAAATATCCTTCAGGGCAATCGGTGTCATCATTATAACCAGTCTGATTTTTACCGGTCCGGTCACCAGGCCTGCCACAAAGCAGGTGGAAAAATCTGTTATGCACGAGAAAACGCAGACCGCTGCAACTCCACCTGCCAGTCGGACGGCGCCACCGCCCTCATGGCCCTGGGAGCAAGACTTGTTCTGATAAGTAAAGATCACGAAAGAACCGTGGATCTGGATAACTTTTATACGGCTGACGGCATCAAGCCTCACGCCATGGAATCCCATGAACTTCTTAAAGAGATCACCATTCCCCTAAACAGGGCCCAGAGCTCGTACAAACGCTTAGCCTACAGGTCTGCCATTGATTACCCTATTGTCTGCGCAGGTGTTCTCTTAAGGCCGTCTGACTCGCAAAAAGATCAAATAGACGTAGCGCGGATCGTTGTTGGCGCCATGGGTAGAGCCCCTTTGTTTTTTGCCCAGACCTCTTCTTCTTTAAAAGGCAAAAAGTTTGATGATACGGATGCCTTTCAAAAAGCCGCAAATGCGGCCATGGACAGTGCTGCAGCATTTGCCGTTCACAATGTGGGCTCAACCGTCGAATACCGGTGTGGCATGATACCCCTGATGGTGTTCCGAGCGCTGAAAGAAGCAGCCCAGGCGGCAGGGAATGCAAATGGATAACCGGTCATAATGGAGTTTTGAAATGGAAAAGCTAAAAATCACCCTGAATATAAATGGAAAACCCTATAAGGTTAAGATCTATCCAAACGAGACCCTTTTAGAAATTCTGAGGGATAAGCTGGATATGACCGGCTCAAAAGAGGGGTGTGGAGAAGGGGTTTGCGGGTCCTGCACCATCCACATGGATGGGAAACCGGTCCGGTCCTGCCTGACTCTGGCCATGGAGACCCGGGGAACAGCGATCAAAACAGTGGAAGGCCTTGCCAACGGGGACGAGCTGTCGGATCAGTGGAAGGCCTTGCCAACGGGGATGATCTGTCGGATCTGCAGCAGTCCTTTATCGATCACGGCGCCGTCCAATGCGGGTTTTGCACCCCCGGTATGCTCATGTCGGCGGACGCACTCCTTCATGAAAATCCAAGGCCGGATGAAAAAGCCATCCGCAA
>DUZB01000128.1 GCA_013349725.1 Deltaproteobacteria bacterium
CTTGTCCGGCATTTCGTCCCGAAGGGATATGCTGTTTACGGAATCGACCACCCGGGACACGGCAAATCAGACGGACAACGGGTATTCATCAAAAACTTTGAGGAGTTCATCCAGAACCTGAAGACCTACCTTGAGATGATCTTGACNTGGCAGNCCGGGAAACCNGTTTTCCTTTTCGGGCACAGCATGGGAGGCCTCATCGGTTCCATCTTTCTTTTAGACTTCCAGGAAAAAATGACGGGCGCTATCCTTTCGGGACCGGGCGTCAAAATACCCGAAAATATTTCCTCCGGCGTTATTCTTGCCGGCAAGGTGCTTTCGCTCCTGATGCCCAAATTCGGGCTGATCCAAGTGGATGCATCGAACGTTTCCCGCGATCCCGAGGTCGTACAGGCCTACATAGACGATCCTCTCGTTTATTCGGGAAAAACCACGGCCCGCCTGGCTGCGGAATTGCTCAAAGCCATGCAGCGTATCTCCTCTGAAGCAGGCAGGATCACCCTGCCTATTCTCATCCTGCACGGAGGAGACGATAAGCTGGCAGATCCTGCCGGCGCCCGGATGTTATACGACAAGGTCAGTTCCCGGGACAAGACGATCAAAATCTACGACCACCTCTACCACGAGATTATAAACGAACCGGAACGTCACACGGTGTTGGCGGATATGGAGAAATGGCTGGAAACCCACCTCCAGTAACCAGGGGACGCGCGCTCAAAAAAGAAGTCTTGCACCTTCTTCGTCTCCCGGACGTTGAAGAGATGGTCCAGGAATTGCCCCGCTTCCCTGTGCGTGGTATCATCACCCCCCTTTTTTCATTTCTCTGCAGCAGCGATGAGACCCTCAAATGGCGGGCCGTGACTGCAATGGGAGAAGCGGCAGCAAGGTTGGCCGGGGAAGATATGGAGTCTGCCAGGGTAATTATCCGCAGACTCATGTGGAACCTCAACGACGAATCAGGAGGGATCGGATGGGGGTCTGCTGAAGCCCTTGGAGAAATTCTTTCCCTTCATCACGGACTGGCCGTTGAATATGCCCATATCCTTCTCAGCTACAGTTTCGAAAGCGGAAATTTTCAGGAAACCCCGTCCATGCAAAGTGGCGTGCTGTGGGGCATAGGAAGACTCGCCCAGGCGGAACCCGACCTCGCCGCCGATGCGGCCCACCACTTGCCGGGGTTTCTGCAATCTCAAGACCCGACCGTAAGAGGAATAGCGGCATGGGTTGCCGGCCTTATCCGTGCCAGTGAGGTAGGACCGAAGTTGAAAAGTCTTCAGGACGATGATTCCGAAATCCCGATCTATATGAATCGCAAGCTCATCAGACAAAAAGTCAAAGACTTGTGCAAAGATTCCATGAAAATCCTGGATTCATCTTTGAAAGAATCAGACAGATAGCATTCCTTATCTTCTGGAGAAATCATGCTTCAACGCTTTTCAAAAATGAAATGTTCTCTTTTTGCCACCCTATCGATTTCCGTTTTCCTATTCCAATCTGAGCCCTGCCATGCCGGCGACGGCGCCCGGGAAGAAATTCTGGGTCCCATGGCCCTGATTTCTCGACTGGGCAAGCCGTTTACAGGCGACCTGAAGAAAATCAAAAAACGAAAAACCATCAGGGCACTCGTGAGCTACAGCAAAACCAATTTCTTCTTCGACAAGGGCAGCCCGAAGGGATTTGAATACGAAATGATGAACGCGTACGATTCCTTTTTGAACAGAGACACGAAGAAACTGACAGATCGGATCCGGATCGTGTTTATTCCCGTACCCTTTGACAAGATCCTGCAGTATCTTGTGAACGGCCGTGGAGATATCGCGGCGGCCGGGCTTACCATCACCCCTGAACGGGAAAAAATGGCGGCATTTACCAAACCGTACCTGCCCAATGTCAAAGAAGTGGTTATCCTGAATAAATCGGTCAAAGATGTTCAAACGCTCTCTGACCTGTCGGGAAAGCTGGTTTACGTAGAAAAAGGAACCAGTTATTTGCAACACCTGAGAGAGCTGAGCAACAAGCTCGTAAAAGAAGGCAAAAACCCCATTCGGATTATGGTGGATGACAATAACCTTGTGGCAGAGGACATCCTTGATCTCGTAAACGCGGATATCCTGAAAATCACCATCAATGAAGAACACACGGCAGAGGCCTGGGCGGGGGTATTAAAAAACATCGTCGTTCGGAAAGATCTGGCGATTAATACCGGCGGCCAAATAGGGTGGGCGGTACGCAAAAATAATCCGGAACTTCTGGCCAGTTTGAACACCTATATCAAGGAGAACAAGAAAGGGAGCCTGCTGGGGAACATTCTGTTTAAACGCTATTTTAAAGACTCGAAATGGATCACCAACCCACTGCATAAAGAGGAACAACAGCGATTTAACAAGCTGGTCTCCATATTTAACAGATATGGAAAGATGTACGGTTTTGACGCTCTGGCCCTTGCGGCTCAGGGATATCAGGAATCGCAACTCAATCAGAAAAAGAGAAGCCCGGAGGGGGCCATAGGAGTCATGCAGGTCCTGCCAAGTACCGCATCAGACAAGTGGGTGGATGTGGACAACATTGAACTTGTCGCCAACAATATTCATGCAGGAGCAAAATATCTCGATTTTCTTCGAAACAGATATTTTGACAGTCCGGAGATCGGAGAAGCAGCAAAAATCAACTTTGCCTGGGCAGCCTATAATGCGGGCCCCGCAAAAATCAATGAAATGCGCAAAATAGCAAAAGAAAGTGGCTATGACCCGAACAAATGGTTTTTTAATGTGGAGGCCGTTGCTGCTGAAAAGATCGGTGAGGAAACCGTCCAGTATGTCATCAATATCAACAAATATTATGTGGCCTACAGACTTCTTGCAGATGCACAAAAACTGCGGGAGGAAGGCCTCAAATCCATAGGATCTTCAAAAGAAACCTTACCCGAATGATTATTTGAATAGAAAGACGGTCCTCCGTATCAGAAAAGTTGTCACGTGAGCGGCTGACACTTGAACAAGGTCTATCTGAGACCAGGCTTGAGTATCACGGAAATCCGCGATGAGCCTTTATTTTTTGCTGTATGGAAGGGAGGAATGATGTAAAACGATTTTAAGCTTGCCGTCATCATTTTTCACATAGCCGAACGTATATTCCACTTTTACCGCCTCTCCCTTCTGGGGAGTGAAAAAATATTCCCCCATAGCCATGGCGATATTGCCGTTGATATAGATGGCCGCATTCTTGAATTGAACGTTCGTCCATGGTTCCAGGGCAAAACCTTTGTCCTCCGGAAAATTCTTGTCATGGCCTACAAAGTACGATACCGCTCCTTCTTTCGTCGTCCGAAATTTAACATCGGCGGCCTTGGTAGGTTTAAAAAGGACTTGACCGGTTTGGTATGCATATAGACGATCCACAAGACTTTCTGCCGCTTGCCTATAGTTCTGACCGTCTGAGTACGTTTTACCAAGACTAACCAGAGCATCTCCCCAGTCTTTCTGCGCCTCGACGACCTCCTCCTCGGTAATTTTAATTTGTTCCGCGCCAACAACGCCTGCCGTAAAGATGATGGCAAGCCCCAGGATGAAAATTTTTACGGTTTGAAAACTTCTATTCGGTATTCTCATGGTCATGTCCTCCCCTGTTATCCATACATTCTTTTATTAAAGTACTGTCTGCCAAAAAGACAGCCGGATGAAACTACTTCAAAAGCTCCCAGGCAATCCGACAAAAGGTTTCAATCCCCGATAAAAGGGCTTCCTCATTGAAATCAAACCTGGAGTTATGCAGGGAGGCGCACCCTTCCCGACCGACTCCCAGAAAAAAGTAACAACCTTTTGACCTCTCCAGGAAGTATGCCATATCCTCTCCTCCCATGGAGGGTTCCGGTTCAAAGACCCGTTCCTTACCGACCGCCGCTTCTGCGCATCTGCGAACCACGTCGGCCACCTCGACATCATTTATGAGAGGCGGATATCCTTTCACATAATCCAG
>DUZB01000345.1 GCA_013349725.1 Deltaproteobacteria bacterium
ATATTCGGCAAACTCCCGGGCAATGGGCAGGGTCATGCCGGCCACGGCCGCCTTGGAAGCGCTGTAGGCTGCCTGGCCTATCTGACCATCAAAAGCGGCGACAGAAGCTGTGTTAATGACAACGCCTTTTTCCCCATCTTTGTTGGGACTGTTTTTTACCATTTTTTCAGCCGCAAGCCGAATGACGTTGATGGTGCCCATGAGGTTGATCTGGACGACCTTGTTGAAATGAGACATGGGCATGGGGCCTTCCTTGCCCAGGACCTTGGCCGGAATGCCGACACCGGCGCAGTTCACCAGCACATGGATTGCGCCAAACGCCTGAATCGTCCCATCCAGGGCTTCCTGAACCATCTTTTCATCGGTGATATCCGTCTTGAAAAAAACTNNGCGTTCTCCCAGTTCAGAGACCAGTTCCTTCCCTTTCTCTTCCGCAAAATCCAGTATGGCAACCTTGCCCCCTAATTTCAGGAGATTTCGAACACATGCCTCGCCCAGGCCTGAAGCCCCCCCTGTTACAACCGCAACCGTATCTTTTATTTCCATTTTCTCTCTCCTTTGTTGTGTATGATGCTTAAAACTGTCTTTTCAAGCGTCTTATGTATCCTAATTCAAATCTCCTGGTAGCCGATTTTAGATTCAGAGAACCCATTCCGCCATAAGGTCTTTTTTGCTGCCGCATCTAATTCCTATGGAGCCCCCGGTCCTTATTTGCTGGTACAACCAAGGCTTGGCTTAGACCTATGTTTCATGCAGTGTACCAGCAAAGAAAGACCTCCACCACGTATTGTGATAGTTTTATCCAAGATGCGGCAGCAAAAAAGACCTTATGACTCCATTCGTGCCCGGATATTTAGAGAGGTTATAACCTTTGGGCTTGGTTCCAACGTGGTCCATTAGATTTATTTTCTTACTCATAATCTTAATCGTAATCATAATCGGACAGCCCTAAAATAGACTGTAAAAGAGTAAGATTACGATTAAGATTATGACTTTTCGAACGTACTCTCGACTAATTGGACCAAGTGGGCGAAGTTAGAACCAAACCACAAACTTTGCGCCTTTGCGTGAGACCTCTTTTTCCGGCACGCGTCCTCGGATTTCATGCAAAGATGTTTCCCGGGGCCATGATGCCCTCGGGATCCAACTCTTTCTTCATTGCCTTCATGACCGCAAGAATTTTTGGAGAATATTGAAGTTTTAAATGCTCTCTTTTCAATTTCCCGATACCGTGTTCACCCGTGACGACGCCTCCCAGTTCCACCGCTTTTCTGGCCATCATGGTATCCACCTCTTCCGCAATCTTCTTCTCTTGAGGGGTTCTTGCAATAAAATTGAAATGGGGATGGCCATTGCCGATATGTGCGAACCTCAAGACCGGAATGTCTCCCAGAAGATGGCGTATTTCATCAAAGTGGGCGAAAAGGTCGTGAATTCTGTCATAGGGAACGGCCCAATCCGTTGAAATCTTGCAACCCCCCGTTTTTGTTGCCCGAACGCCGTCTTCATTGGCTTTTGCCGGGACGAGATGGCGAAGTTCGTGAAGGCGCCTTTTCTGCTTTCCGGTGACTGCGATCTGGGTATCCTCCGAAAGGGTCGAGTGTTTTTCTATCCGTTGAAACCAGTGGTCCAGCAGGCTTTCCTTTTCTTTGTCATCTCCGAATTCCTGCTCAAAGTAGAGAATTACACGCGCATCCGAGGGGATGATAAAACCCTTTGAACCGGGGCGGATGATTTCGAGGCAGCCTTCATCAAGGAATTCCATGCTCGTGGGGGAACAGGCCGGATCTTTGCGGACTTCCACCGTGAAATCGAGGGCATGTTTCATCTGCGAAAAGAAGACCACACAGATGAAATAATCGGGCGGCAGAGGGGTCAGTGCGATTTCGACGCGGGTTACCACCCCCAAGGTCCCTTCTGAACCTGCAAAAAGGTTCACCGGTCTGTACAGGGCCCCAAAGCCCGTGCAAATTTTTTCGGAGGAATTGTCTCTCAATTCGATGATTTCGCCATTTCCATCAACCGCTCTCAGCCCTGTTACCCAATCAATGGTTGATCCGTATTTCAAGGCCCGGGATCCGGACGCGTTGGTGGCGACGTTTCCCCCCAGTGTGCATTCCCCGGCGCTTGTGGGATCGGGAGGATAGGTGAACCCCTCCTTTTCAAGCTGAATTTTCAGTTCCGAGACAATGATGCCCGGCTCAACGACGGCCTTTCGATTTTTTTCATCGATATCGATTAGACGATTCATCTTTTCAAGGGAAAGAACCACCCCTCTGTCACAGATGGAGGCGCCGGTGAGTGAGGAACGAAGCCCCTGAGGTGTAATCGGAATTTTCGCCGAGGCACACTCCCGAATGTATTCCGATACCTCCTTTTCAGATTGTGGACGGTAAACACCATGGAAGCATCCGACAATGCCAAGGGCATCCTCATTGTAGGAAGTCAGGATGTCAGGATCGGTTATGAGGTGGGAAAACTCTTGCGATGCGTTCATCATTTCCTGTTGTTGTAAGAAGACGAGCCCGTATAGACCATTCCCATTCTGACGATCTCTTCAGGGCTTTTGTGGTCGACCACGGTTCATTCAAATTTGATGGCGCCGTCCTTAATTTCACGCAGTTCCGTTTTCAACAGACCGAAAACAGCATTTAATGTCGTGTTCTTGCCGGCGCCATTCGCCCCCGGAAGAGCCACCATATCTCCCTCGCCCACGGCAAGGGAGACGCCTTTAAGCACCAGTATCACATCACTGTAGATAACTTCAATATTATTCAGACTGAGCATGTCAATTTTTCAAAATCTTATTCAATTTTCCTGGTATTGGATAACATGAGCCGGGAAACAATTCCTCCGGAAGGTCCTTGACATTTTCCTGCGCTACACCTATTGAAGGATGTCATGAAACGAACCGTTGAATTTTTATTTGAGGCGGGGATGCTGAAAAAGACCCCGCGAACAGGATACCAGTTCCTTGGGACAGGGGGAGAATCGGTTGCCGACCACTCTTTCCGCATGACCGTTGTCGGGTATGTGTTATCCTCCATGGAACCCGAAGCCGATGGAAACAAGGTGGTCCTCATGTGCCTTTTTCATGACTTGCCCGAGGCCAGGACAGGAGACCACAACTATGTCAACAAACGATATACGCAGGTCGATGAAGAAACAGCACTGGAAGATCAGGTGCAAGGGCTGCCTTTCGGGACTGAAATGAAAAACCTGTTCCGGGAATTTAATGAGGCACAGACACTGGAGGCGAGACTGGCAAAAGATGCGGATCAGATCGATCTTATCCTGGACCTGAAGGAGCAGCTTGACCTGGGGAATTCCAGAGCCAAGGATTGGCTCTCGTTCGCCGTGAAGAGATTGCTTACTGAGCCCGGCAGGAAAATCGCCCGAAAGATTCTTGAATCGGAGAGCGATGGCTGGTGGTTCGACAAAAACTCGGACTGGTGGGTAAATGGGAATGGGAAATGAGAATTGAAGATTGATGGTTCCATAAAAAGTCGAAAATCATCCTTTGAAAGCGCCGTCATTCCGGCCCGCCTGCTTCGCCTCTCACAGAGGTAACGGGTATGGACTCAGGGGAACGGCAATGGCGGGCCTGACCCGGAAACCAGGAATTTGGTGCAGACAAACTGGATTCCCGCGTTCGCGGGAATGACGCGGCTGGAGTGGCATTAGTATTTTTATCGTAAAACCCCACAACATGTAGACTTATGCGCTATCCCGACCCGCAAGCTGTCAATGTATTCTTTTTCACCGGCAGTCAAATCAATTTTATTGTTGACAAAAAAGAGATTTGAGGAAACAATCCTAAATTAAAGTAACTATTCTTAAAACAACGCTTTATCAGGAGCCCAACCATGTTCCATTACCCGATGGCACAATCCTTGCTTCTCTCTCTCTCTCTCTCTCTCTCTCTCT
>DUZB01000386.1 GCA_013349725.1 Deltaproteobacteria bacterium
CAGTGGTCTTCAATAAGAATCAGCCTGGGACGATAGAGAGAAAAATCCATCCCGCCGAGAGCAGGAATCTCCATACCTTCAACGTCAATGGACAGGAAATCAATTCCGCTGCATTCCGCCTCCTGAAAGATATCATTTAGTGACCGAATGCGAATGGTCCGAAAATCTCTGGTAATAGGTTTATCAAAGACAACCTCACTTTCTGCCAGGGGCTCCTTTATCACGACAAATCCGGCGCCTGTCTTATCCGGTGAGGAGACCCCGCATTCGAATACTTTGCTGTTCTTACGCTTTTCCCTTAATTCCTTTGCCAGGTGGGGGATTGGCTCAATCAGAATCCCTCTCCAACCGTTCTTTTCCAGAAGCCACGTTTGGCTCAACGCATAGGGATGATGAGCCCCGATTTCCACAAAATAGCCATCCATTTTCCCCTGAAAAAAGTCGAGGATAATACAATCTTCACCGAATTGAGAATAGGTTTCGATCTTTTTCACCCATCAAGCTCATCCAAATCGTCATAATCCATCATTTCCGTCGCCAGATTCAAAAAGACACCCAGCGATTCACAAAGATTTTTTACAATTTTGCTGTAAGAGAGCTTTTCGTCAAGCGTCTTGACTTTCGACATGGCTTTCAAACTAACAGTCAATTCCTTAAACAAACCATCCATGATTTTATCCGGATCCATACCATCTCCTTTCTTATCCTTCATTCTGAGAAAATCGCCAATTTAAATTGTGAAATATAGGTTTTTTTGGGCAGAACTATAGAGCCATTGCGAGCTCAAATCAAGAAAAAATGAACATGCCCGAGTATCAGAATCACACTTGAATAACCAAAAAGGAGAGATTCTCAGGCATCCTTCATACCTCGGTTTACACTTTTTGCTTATCCGGCATTTGCTGGTGGGTTGGTGTTCTCTCCAGGTTGCGGGTTGCGGGTATGAAGTCAAATGGATGCTGCGAAAAAAATATTCTTTTCTTAAGGGGCTTTTTTATTTTATTATAAGAAAGTCTAAAAACCTGAATTAGGTGATATCAGATGTTTAATTCATTTTTGTCGAGGGCCTAAAGCCGATTTCCTTGGTTATTCTTTTTTTTGAGGCAAATCTTATCGTTTCTTACTATGGCACAGACTTTGGGGTTGCCGCAATCCCTGCAGCTTGAATGATTGTATAAGGGGCATTCGGGATACTTTTTTGACATAATCGCCTTTCGCTGTTCTTCCACAGCGCAGTGAAAATACAGAGAAGTCAGTCCCGCCGGATAATGTGTAAGGCGGGACAGGAGACAGAAGTATAGGAATTTTGGTTGAATCATACCATCCCTTCATGACATTTGCAATAAAGGAGGTTCACAGAGTGAAACAAAAGGAATTCAGGCCTGCCACGGCACTGAAAGGCAAGAACGACCGGGAAACCATCGACAGGGTAGTGGCAAAAGCCCGTGATGCCCAGGCGAAACGCGAACTGGGTTATCGCGAAAAGTCTTTGAAAATCCATCCCTGGATATGCTCTCGGTGCAGTCGTGAATTCTCCAACAGGAATATCCACCTTCTGACGGTGCATCATAAGGATCATAATCACGAGAATAACCCCTCCGATGGCAGCAATTGGGAAAATATGTGTATCTATTGCCATGACAATGAACATCGCAGATACCTTGATCATGTGGAAGGGGGGAGTATCTCAGACGATAAAGAGACGAACGAAGGGCTCACACATAATCCCTTTGCAGCGCTCAAGGGAATCTTAAAGAAAGAGTAGAGGCGAAAAATCGGTGAAACCGGACAATGGCTGAATATTTTCATTACATAAGGAAATCTTCCGCCGGCGGAGGAACTTCCCTGATAATTGGGCATTCCATCGCCCGTTTTTTCTTGACTGATAATAAAAATAGATCTATCATGCCCAATTTGAAAGTGGGCTTTTATAATCACCTTATTAATTTGGAAAAGAAGGAGAATAACAATGATCAAACCTCATGGTTCTGAAACACTCAACCCGTTATATGTTGAAGATGATGCGAAACGCGCCAAACTCCTCAAGGAAGCAAAAGGCCTTCCCTCCATCACGATCTGCTCGGCAGCGGCAGGCAATGCCGTCATGCTTGCCAGCGGTTACTTTAATCCCCTGACCGGTTTCATGAACAAAGCCGATGCCCTGTCAGTCGCTGACAATATGCATACCGCAAGCGGTCTTTTCTGGCCTACCCCTGTTCTGAATATGGTCGAGAATGCTTCAGCCATTAAAGGCGCCAAACGCATTGCGTTGTTAGACCCCAATGTGAAAGGGAATCCGGTACTGGCCATCCAGGATGTGAAAGCCATCGAAGAATTTACCGATGCCGAAATGAAAATGATGACCGAGAAGATTTTCCGCACCGACGACATGAACCATCCCGGCGTCAATGCCTTTAATACCGTCGGCAAAACCTGTATCTCCGGCCCCATCCAGGTACTGAACTACTCCTACTTCGCGAAGGATTTTCCCGAAACATTCCGGACCGCCATACAGATCCGCAACGAAATCAAGAAATTAGGATGGGAAACCGTCGTGGCCTTCCAGACCCGTAATCCCATGCATCGTGCCCACGAGGGTCTTGTCAAAATGGCCATGGAAGCCGTAAAGGCAGATGGCGCAGTCATCCACATGTTGCTTGGCAAACTGAAAAAGGGCGACATTCCTGCTGACATACGCGACGCCGCCATTCGAAAAATGGTCGAGCTCTATTTCAAACCAAACTCATGCCTCATTACCGGTTACGGATTTGACATGCTTTATGCCGGTCCGCGCGAGGCGGTACTGCACGCCGTTTTCCGCCAGAACATGGGATGTACGCACCTCATCGTCGGACGAGACCATGCGGGCGTTGGTGATTACTACGGCGGTTTTGATGCCCAGACGATCTTTGATGACATCACCAAAGACGATCTTCTCATCGACATCTTCCGCGGAGATCACACCGCTTATTCCAAAAAGCTTGGAAAAGTAATGATGATGGGCAGCGTGAAGGACCACACCAAGGACGACTGGGTAATGCTCTCCGGAACCAAGGTGAGGGAAATGCTGGCCGCCGGGGCCGATCTGCCGCCGGAATTCGCGCGTCCGGAAGTCGCCAAGATCCTCATGGGATACTACCAGTCTGAAGCCGGCAAGTAATCCTCCCTAAAATCGAAATTACGGATTACAGCCGTTCTGCTAACTTGAAAAGACTTCCGATCCTTGCCGGTTCGGAAGTCTTTTTTTATTTATGGTTATATGGTTCAGGTGGGTTGCCGTCAGGATGCAGATCCCCTCAGACTTTTTGTGCAGTTTGGATTTTTTACGCCCGCGCTTTGGGGCTGCAATTCAGCAATGAGAGGAATGAAAGGTGGGGTCGCTCCCATCGGTCAATATTCTTCCTCACTGACATCATTGTTCCAAGGTTCACTCTGTTTCTTGCGTCTGTTTATTTTTTTTTCCTCTTTGTTTAATGCCCGTTGCTTCCTTTTCCTGCATTCCGGGCAGCGCGTGGGCGCATCAAACCCCATCGCGTCCAAGCGTTTTTGTTCCGCCACGGTAAAAACGAAAGGACCATCACATTGAACACATGAAATCATCAAATCCCGCATAGTTTTTTTCCCAACAAAAGGTTATCCACTCAAATCTGTTAATTGCATCTTTTAGACTCCATCTAACGCCGCATTCGAATGCGCTGTTCCCTTCTCTCGTGCCATTCCTGGGCCGCCAGAGAAAGGGTTGCAATGGGGCGCGCTTCAAGCCGCTTTAAACCGATAGCTTCGCCCGTTTCTTCGCAGTATCCATATTCCCCGGATTTTATCCTTTCCAGAGCCGCGTCAATTTTGTGAATCAATTTGTAATAACGAGTGCTTGTTTTGAGTTTAACATTCATGTAGGATTCAAAGGCGCCTTGGTCCAACA
>DUZB01000291.1 GCA_013349725.1 Deltaproteobacteria bacterium
GAAAAAGTAGTGATGGTCAATCGGGTGAAAAATGGGCAGGAAGAATCCATTAGAAACATTTTAGACGAGTACGGGTTGAAAATGGTGGGAATGGTACCCG
Organism: Deltaproteobacteria bacterium; assembly: GCA_013349725.1. The sequence continues at coordinate 101 of DUZB01000291.1, forward strand.
AGGACCCGCAAGTGGCGGAATTTGATCTTGAGGGAAAACCGACCATAGAACTTGAAAAAGAAAGCAGGGCTATGGAAGCTGCTTATGCAATTTTCGACAAAATTTTTCAGGATAGATAACTATATATTGTGTTTTATTATTTTTTTAATACTATATATTGATTCTTTGAAAAGGTCAAAACCCATTAAAATTGCAGTAAAAATTTCTTGACAATAAGTTGATATTCTTCTAATTTGACAGCACCCCTTACGAGTGAGGGATTTTTTTGCCCTTGCTTTGTTCTATTTTTCACAAAAAGGTTTAAAAAATATTTTGTCTTTGATCGATCAGGCATTTTGGTTAGCGGCGTAAGAAAAAAGCCGCGGATTGTTAACAAACAAATATTAGGAAGAAGGAGGTAAGGAAATTGGCCTTTGAGATTCCAGTACAGCCCTATTCAGGAAACATAGGGGAAACCACCATTGGAGCAGGAAGCAGCGCCGTTAAACTGGGAGGAGAAGACGCATATTCTTTTCACGTTTTTGAAGGAAGTATGCCGAATCCCCCGAAAATTGCCATGGAAGTGTGGGACTATGATCCTTCCGAAGAATGGGCTGCAGCCGCAATTGCACCTTTCAAGGACGTTATTGCTTCACCCGAGGCATGGGCCAAGAAATGTGTTGAGGATTATGGAGCGGACATTATCGTCCTTCAGCTCAAAAGTACAGACCCCAACGGAATGGACAGGGATGCGAATGCAGCTGCCGAAGTAGCGAAAAAAGTGGCCGATGCCATTGCCGTACCCCTTGTCGTTTGGGGTACTGCAAACAACGCGAAAGATGAAGAAGTTCTCAAAAAGATTTCGGAGAAATGTGAGGGCATGAACGTAGGCCTTGGCCCGGTTGAGGAAGCCAATCACAAAGGAGTCGGCGCCAGCGCACTCGGTTATGGACATACCATTATCGCCAGCTCTCCGATCGATGTGAACCTGGCAAAACAACTCAACATCCTTCTCAGTAATCTGGGCGTGAAGGGCAGCAAAATTATTGTTGACCCGACAACCGGAGGCCTGGGATATGGTCTCGAGTACAGCTATTCGGTCATGGAACGGATCAAAATGGCTGCTCTTACACAGGAAGATGAAAAACTCCAGATGCCGATGATCAGCAATATCGGAAATGAGGTCTGGAAATGCAAAGAGGCAAAAGAGAGCATTGGGGATGCTCCGACCCTTGGAGACCCTGAACGACGTGGAATTCTGATGGAATCTACGGCAGCCGTTGCCTACCTCCTTGCCGGATCTGATGTGGTTATTTTAAGACACCCTGAGAGCGTTCGTCTCACAAGGGCTTTTATCGATCTGCTCCTAAACGGCGGAGTAGCAAGCGATGTGAAGGAAATTTCCAAAGTTCTGGCCCTGGAAGAGGCGGATCTCATTGCCCTTTCACCCGCGCCCGATCTGAACATAGCCGAAGCGGCCGCTGCACCCAAAGCAAAAACGGCAGCACCTGAGAAAAAGGCGCCTGTACCAGAGAAAAAAGCCGCTGCGCCTGCAAAGACGGAAGCAAAGGTAGAACCAAAAAAGGCCGAACCAAAAAAGGAAGAAACCAAGCCGGAAGTAGATAAGGAAGCAGCAGCGAAGGCTAAGGTGGAAGCGGAAGCCAAAGCCAAAACCGATGCGGAAGTCAAGGCGAAAGCAGAAGCGGAAGCCAAAGTCAAGGCGGAAGCAGCCGCGAAGGCCAAGGCGGAAGCAGCCGCGAAGGCCAAGGCAGATGCCCAAGCCGCAGCAAAAGCGGCGGAGGTGGCTAAAAGACAAGCTGAAGAACAGAGCGTAAGAGAGAAAAGAGCCAAGGAGCAGGAAGCGCGGCGGACAAAGAAGGTCGTAGGGGATGTTGAAGAGGTTCCCAAGACAGCCGCCAAGGTTCAAAAGACGGAACTGGAAAAGATGCTGGAAGTGCTCAACAGGATACACAAAAGAATCCTATGACACAAGTGACGCTCCGTAAGCAAAACTGTACGTAAAGCTCAAAATCGAAAACATTCAAATACAACTATGAGGAGGAACCTCTGATGGCAGAAGAAAAAGTGGTAAAACTGGATAAGAAAAAAGTGGTAGATCCGGTTGAAGCCTCATGCGATGTCGCATCACAGGAAATGATTGCCAGGGCGACAGAATTGGGCGTGGAGACTATTTTTGACAGAAATCTAAGTATGAAACCGTGTAATATCGGAATTCAGGGAACATGTTGTAAGAATTGTGCCATGGGGCCCTGTCGCCTTCCCCTTCCTAAAGGGGGAATTGAAGGTGAAGATGAAAGAAAGGGCCTGTGCGGCGCCACCGCCAATACCATAGCGGCGAGGAACTTTATACGAATGATCGCAGGTGGTGCAGCGGCCCATTCCGACCATGGACGCTCCGTGGCGGAAGTTTTCCTGTCGGCTGCGAGGAAAGAGACGGACGCCTATCAGATCAAAGATACGGTCAAACTGGTTGCCGTTGCCAAGGAACTTGGTGTGGCGACTACCATTGAGGTGGATGGCCAGAAAGTCGACCGCGACCTGGATGAAATCGCTCTTGAAGTGGGAGAAACCGCACTTCGTGAATGGGGCAAGCCGGAAGGTGAGCTTCTTTATTTAAAAAGGGCGCCCAAGGCCCGTTACGAAATTTGGAAAAAACAGGGTGTGCTCCCCAGGAACATCGATAGAGAGATCGTAGAGATCATGCACCGCACCCACATGGGCGTTGATCAGGATTACAAAAACCTCATCAAACAGGGTACCAGATGTGCTCTTGCAGACGGATGGGGCGGCTCCATGCTGGCAACGGACCTTCAGGATATTCTTTTCGGAACCCCTTCTCCTCTTCAGTCCGAGGCAAATCTCGGCATTATGAAAGAAGATCATGTAAACATCATCATTCACGGGCATGAGCCTGTTCTGTCTGAAGTTATCGTGGCTGTTGCAGAAACCCAGGAGATGATTGATTACGCAAAAACAAAGGGCGCCAAAGGCATTCAGCTGGGCGGAATCTGCTGTACTGCAAATGAGATGCTCCAGCGGCACGGGGTTCCCCTTGCAGGCACCTTCCTCCAGCAGGAACTGGCCATCATCACCGGCGCCTGCGATGCCATGGTGGTCGATATTCAGTGCGTCATGCAAAACCTGGCCAATGTGGCAAAATGTTTTCACACCAAACTGATTACCACGCATCCTATTGCCAGGATGGAACAGGAAAACGTGATTCATATTGAATTTGACGAGCATCACGCGCTGGAAGATGCCAAACGCATCGTAAAAATGGCCATCGATAATTTCCAGAACCGCGGGTCGGAAGTGATGATCCCGCAGCACAAAGCCAAACAGATTGCCGGGTTTGGGGTTGAATCCATCAAATATCATCTTGGTGGCGCTTTTAGAGGTTCCTACTATACCCTGAACGACAATATCATTAATGGCCGTATTCGTGGTGTTGCAGGAGTCGTCGGCTGCAATAATGCCAGGACAAGGCATAACTACGAACACCTGACCATCGTGAAAGAACTGATCAAGAATGATGTGCTTGTCCTTACCACGGGGTGTACCGCCATTGCCTGCGCCATGGATGGCCTTCTTTCTCCGGAAAGTGCGGGTGTCTATGCCGGACCTGGCCTCGCTGAGGTATGTGAGACCGTGGGCATCGCGCCGGTCCTTCACCTGGGGTCCTGTGTAGACAACAGCCGGATCCTTCTGGCCGCTACGGAAGTGGTCAAGGCGGGTGGTCTCGGAAACGATATCTGTGACTGGCCGGTGGCTGGAAG
>DUZB01000224.1 GCA_013349725.1 Deltaproteobacteria bacterium
TTTCAGGCGGGCCTCCTTTGGATGGATCAGCGGATCTCAGCCACAATTCCGGAAGTCCCTGTTTCTCGGAGACGTACAACAGCCAGTCGCCGTCAACAGATGCGGCAGCGTAAAGAACGGGATCTGTGCGGAATGTGATCTGGACAGGCCTGTTGATGGGAAGAGGTTCCGGTTTTGTTGCACCGGACTTCCTTTCCATTTTCCCGCCTGCTGCTGCGGGAAAAAAAAGGAGTGAAGCAGCGAAAAAGAGCAGGGCGGCAGCATATCCCCTGTCCATAAGACCTCTCTTCGTTAGCTTGTTTGTCACGGCTTTACGGTCCATGATCCGTCCTCGTTCTGGATTTTGTCTCCCGGCAGGGCGTTTTCGCGATTGAGTTTCCCGAAAACTTTCCGGATTTCAGGGAGGTCCTCTTTTGTGAGGTTTTCGTTGGTGTCTATTACCCGCTGCATGACGACCTTCCTCGCTCCATTGACATCTTTCACAATGGCCGAGAATTCCTCTTCTTTGAACCGATCAGCGGAATTCTTCCATTCAGCCGGAACGTTGCCTTTATCCATGGAAAAAGAGATCAGAAACCCCTGGTTGTCTTCGCCGACCCACCCTAACCTTTTGAACAGCTCCACGTCGTCAGCATGAAAGGCAATCGTCTCTATTGCTTCGACTGTGTTTTGGTATTCCCGGCTGCGGCGGGGAGCCGTCTTGACGGTCCCTGAGGGTTCCACTCCGCGGACCGAAGCCACCAGCAGTACCTCGTCTGAAAGGGCGTTATAGGAACCCAGGACCTGATTTTCAAGGGTCGTCCGTTCGCTCACGACATTTACCTTGACATCGGCCAGGGTGCATCCGGACAGAAATAATACCGATGTAATAATAAACTTTTGACAGGATCGTTTCATGGCAGGTTCCTTTTTTACTGATTCACCAGTTGAATTTTCCCTTTATCTATTAAAATAGCATTGGCGCTCAAGGCTTTCAAGGCATTCACTACAGGACCAAGGGAAGAAAATGTCTTTACGAGTTTTTTTCGAATGGGCAAAGCTGCTATATTGAACCGTTCGATGGTAGGAAGGCTGATTCGAGCGCCTTTTACCAACACCTCCCCGGTAAGGGAGAGGTTCCCTGATCGGATTTCCACGGTGACCCAGAGGGGAGTCCCCTGTCTCAAGATGGTCCGTTGTTTCCGAATCATCTCGTTGCTTTCATAGGGGTCCATGGCGTAAAGGAGCCTCTCCAGGGTTTTTGAGCCGATGTGGGTTAATCGAATGACGCCGCTCAGGTTGTTGATTGCGGCATCGGGATCGGTGGAAACCGGAAAACGAAGGGAAATGTTCCCTGCCAGCTCCGTTTCTCTGGCCGGGGCGCCCGTTGTCTGCGAGCCGGTTTCCTGTGCCCTTGGCGCCATTTTTGCGGTATTGATACCGGTGAAAGAGCCATCCATTTCCACCAGATACAGATCGTCCTTCCCTTTTCCTTTACGGAACAGGGAAATATATCCCACCCAGGTTCCTCCGAGGACGTCAAACTGGAAAGAATCAATAACCGGCAGGGAGTCTTCCAAGTGGAGATGGAGTGCGAAGTCGGTCAGATCCAGGGGAACCGGGTCCATCTTCATATGGAGGGAATCAAAAGCCAGGGCAGGGGGGCGAGCAAAGGGTGTACGGAGATCTCCCATGGGGAAGGGATTTGGGGAAATTTGTGAACGGGCGCCCGGTATGGTTTGTGTGGAAAGCAGAGGATCGAGGACTTTGACGGACAAATAGGGGGATGCGGGTGCGTCGGTATGCTCCGTGTCTTTGCCGGATAGTATCCGGAGCTTCTTTTCCAGATCCACATCGAGTTTCAGGCCCTTGATGCGGAGGCGTTCTTTCAGAGCCACGTCCAGATGGGGACTCTTGAGGCGTGCACGTCCCATCATTCCCCCATTCCCGTCAAAGTCGACGCCCACGGCCGCCTCAACGGTTCCAGCTACGTCCAGCCCCTGGATCGATAAGGCCTGGAGGTACGGCGAAAGTCCGGGACCGGGAGTGGCCTTTAGGGAGGCCTCAAGAGACCCTCTGAGTTTTTTCAGAGCCCTTTCCGTCAAGGGGTCGTCCGCGCCGCCCAAAAATCGGTCGAGCCCACTCAGGGTGGCTGTGAGGGACTGGCTTAAACCCAGAGGCGTTAGGTTCAGATTCTGGGATAACTTCAGCGCTTCCAGATTATCAAGCGTCCCCGAAAAGGACAGGACACCCTGTACAGGCTGCCCGATTTTGGTGGATACAGGCAGGGATCTTATCCCTTCAATGACGATGTTTCCTTTAAAAGCCAAATTGTTAAGCCCATTTTCGAAAGAAAACTTTAAGGGTTTGGGAGTGTTGATTTTATCGACATTTAACTCCCCCTTTTCTCCGAACGGGATATTTAGGCGAATATCGGTTAGCCTGGTTTTGATTCCAGCCGTTTCCACAAAGCCCGCGGACTGCAATTTTTCTTTCAGAGGAACGTCTTTGCTCATGAAGCGCTCCATTTCCATGGGGGTGGGACGTCGGCCGTTGTAGTTACAGGTTACGTCAATCTTTCCGCCAACCTTGCCTCCTTTTAGATTGGAGGTTCGAAGGGAGGAAGGGAGCAGGGGGAATGCCTTTGTCAGGTCTATCGCCACGGTCCCATCGGCCTGCAGTTTTTTCAGCCCGGAATCAACCACATGGGCTTTCAAGTGGGCCTCCATGATCTTCCCGGCACTCACGGCCACTTTGCCTTCCTTCATGTCAAGTTGGTAAGAATCCCCTTTTGAAAGCGCAAACCCTTGTATCTCCATTTCCATTTTGAAAGGGGTTTCTACAGGACCCGATGGGAGGTTCTTCAAGCTCAGGGAGGGAGAAGAAGTGGATAGTGCGAATGTCGTTGCAGAGAGGGAAGGGGAGGGGGGCAGAGTCAAGTGAATGTTCAAGGACTGAAGGAACCTGGAGACAGCGACCTTCTCAGAAACGCTGAGATTTTCAAAAGAAAGGGCTTGGGCAAGATCGATCTTTCCGGTGATGCCGAAAAAAGCGCTTGGCGAGGGGGAGAGATTTTCCGCAAGGAGGTGAAAACGGGGAATGTGTAAGCCTTTCAGAGAGATATCTTCTTTTCCTTTGAGATGGAAGGCTTTCATGCTCAGATCGGCAGTCAGTTCCGCCCTGGTTGGAAAGAAGGCCGCCATGGCCACGTCCCCCTTTCCGACTTTCAGGTGGAGCCCTTCCCCGATTGCGGATGCGCCTGGAAGACTGGATTCCACAAAAGGCATCTCCAACTCCAGTCTGTCCCATTTCAAATGATTGGGCCCTGCAGGCATGGTTCCTGTGAGAGTTGCATTCTTGATTTCGAGTTTCGGCGGCCTGCTTTTTTCCCCTCTGCCGTTGTTTAGGCGTATACCGGCAGGAACAAAAGCCCTGGCTAATAAAAAGAGTTCCTGCAGGTTGAGGGAGATGGAGTCCGCCAGGATATTTGCCGAGAGCGGAGGTTTTTTGAGCCCGCCGATGGTACCCCGGAAGGAGATATCGCTCTCGTTCTGCACGTGAATAACTCCTTTATGAATATCCAGTATCCCATCATTATGGCTCAATATTCCTGTGTTCAAGACGAGAAAGGTCAGCGGCCCAACGGCCTTTTCTTTTAATGGCCCTCCGGATGCCTTGAGTGCGGTTCCATTCATTTTCAGATCGTAGTTGATTCGCTCTTGGGAACCCGTCCTGTCCAGAGACGCTTCCAGGTCAAGAACCATGCTGCCGGATATTTCGGGCGGCGGAGAAGAGAGAAAAGGCGCCACTCCGTTGCGGAGCGGTTCCAGGTCAAGAGCGAGTTTCGCTTGTATGCCCATCTTGCTTGCCGAACCCGC
>DUZB01000152.1 GCA_013349725.1 Deltaproteobacteria bacterium
CCTCCCCGCCTCTTTGTGGGCGCCGCGGCGAACCCGTTTGCCGATCCTTTTGAGATCCGGGTCCCGAGGCTGGCCAAAAAGATCGCAGCCGGCGCCGAATTTATTCAGACCCAGTGCATCTACAACCTGGAGAAATTTGAATTATGGATGAAATTGGCGCGGGACAGGGGCCTCCACGAAAAGGTGTACATCATGGGAGGTGTTACCCCATTAAGATCGGCCGGTATGGCTAAATACATGAAAAATCGTGTGCCCGGAATGGATGTGCCCGACGAAGTGGTTGCACGAATGGCGGGCGTTCCTAAGGAAAAACAGGCACAGGAAGGAATCGACATCTGCGTGGAAACCATCCAGCGCCTCAAGGAGTGTGAAGGTGTCAGAGGTTTTCATATCATGGCCATTGAATGGGAAGAAAAAGTTCCTGAAATCGTTGAGAGGTCCGGTCTTTATCCACGTCCTTCGCATTCTTGATTGACGACGTATTCAGAGATGTGATAAGGGAGAAGGAACCTTTTATCACGGCCAAAAAACAGATGTGAAGGAGAGATGGCATGGAAAAGAAATATATTCTTGTGGTGGATGATGATCCCGATCTGGTGGAAACCGTAGCAATGATGTTAGAGAGCAAGGGTTGTGAAGTAGGGCGCGCCTATGACGGTGTGGAAGGGGAAGAGTCGATCAGGGAACGAAGGCCTGACCTGGTTATCCTGGATGTCATGATGCCCAGAAAAGACGGGTATGTCCTCTGCGCGGAACTGAAAGCCGATGAAAAGACGAGGGATATCCCTGTGGTGCTGCTAACGGCTGTTGGGGAGGCCGTTCCCACCACGAGCTACACGCACGCTGACGGAATGGCTACGGAGGCGGATGATTATATCGCGAAACCGATCGATACAGAGGGGCTGTGGAAGGTGGTGGTAAGCTCCATGGCCTGATTGGCCTAATATTGGATTTTCAGTTCTCTGTGTCGGGATGTATTTCGCGCCCCGGTGAAACAACGGCAACAAAGGTTTTACAGGACAGGCAGAAACGCTAAGGCGCGGAGAATAAAGCAAAATCACATGCTCTGCAGGAGAGATGTAAAGAGTTCCATTGATCCCCACTGCGAAAGGAATTCGGAAACAAACAATCCGCCGGTTAACGGAAAACCCGTTCCGGCGGATTTTTGTTTGCGCTTTCACAAAACCCACAGGTTGAAAAAACTCAGGATTCCGATGGTACTGCCCGAAAGACTCGGTGGATTTAAAATCTTGAAAGATGTCCGCTGGACGTCTGTCGTCCCCCGCATGGGCAGAAAAGTTTTTGCAGGGGATGTATGCAAACGGTTTTCAGAAGAGAAAATTAATCTCTCCCTCCTCACCTGCGGCAGCGGCAATGTCTCCCCGGCCATACGGTTTGGGGTAGACGCACCCTATGCCGAAAAAGCCGTTCAAATCATAAAGGCCCGGTTTCCGGACGCAGTTTCTGAGCAGAAAGATGCGCAAGTCCTCTCCGTTTTTCCCCACAGGAACAACCCTGAAATCACGGCCGCACTCCTTCGGATACTGATTCAGAGGGAGATCCCCCCGCTGGCGCTGCTCAATTCGCCTTCCGCCATATCCATTGTTCTTGAAAGAGAACACGTGGAAAAAACCGCTTCGGCCCTTTTCGAACCTTTTCGTTTCAGTGCGTACCAGACGCCGGCCGACTGGAAACTCGCCCAGAAAGGCAAGGAACAGCTCTACAAGGAAGTCATTGCTTCTTATCAGGAAAAGAAGCCTAAAGTGTACGCCCTGGAATGGTATGGGGATCAGATCCTTGTCCAGGCAAAACTTCTTTTCACAGATCTGGCGGTGGTTGCAGAAACATTTGCAGAACCGGCGCCCCTTAAGATGTTTCTGACATTCTTTGCGTTGAGCCCCGCATACGGAACGGATTTGTACGACCTTCTGTTTTGTCTGCCCATTTCCGCCGCCGGTCGCATAGAATGCATGCATGCACAACTCTCCCGAGAATCGAGGATGCTTTTAACGCCTGTGGCATTTTTTTCCATGAACGGCCCTCACTTCGGAGACCGCTACGGCATTGCGGAGAACCTGTATGCGGCGCTCATTCAATCCGGAGTTCAAGTCCTTGGGTTGAACTGCTCCATCGCCTCCATTTCCGGCATCGTGCCCGCGCGACAGATCAGTATCGCAATCAGGGCGATTGAAGCTCGTTTTGATGTTCCTTCCGTCATTTGCAGAGACTGATATAACCAGAACAAACACCCGCCTCTTAAATTTCTTGACACTGCATCGGGTGCAAGGTATAGAATTTAGGTCGCGAGTGAACCGCTTCCTTAAAAAAAAGGCAATTCCATGGTGAAAACAGTCGGAAAATGGCTCAAAATCTATGAAGATGAGACCTCTCTCTTTTTGTGGACGGTTCTTCTGTTTTTCATCATTCGCACTGCGAGCATCCTATTCAACAACTTCGCTGAAACAGCATTCCTCAAAAGATTCGGAGTCGAATACCTGCCCATCGTTAATGTGATCAACTCCATATCGACCTTTTTTATTATGGCATTCCTCACGGGGATTATGGCCAGAGTGTCCGGAAGCCGCATGCTTTCCTATTTGTTCATGTTTTGTGGCATGTCCGTAGCCTGCCTGCGACTTTTGATCCCCCTGGGCTTTGACCTCATTTATCCCTTATTTTGGATACTCAAGGCCCAATATGAAGTGCTCCTCGCCCTTGTGTTCTGGAATATGGCCAACGACCTTTTCAACACCAGACAGTCCAAGCGCTTGTTTCCTCTCATCACCGCAGGTGGCGTCCTGGGCGGAATCATCGGCAGTTTTGCTACTCCGTCGCTGGCCAAATTGATTTCCATGGACAACCTGCTTTTTGCTTATCTGATTACCACAATGATTGGCGCCTTTATGGTAAAAAGAATGGGGATGAAATTTCCCAGCCTCCTGGTATCGGATAAAAAAGACAAGAAAGCCAAAAAAGTCACTAAACTATCATCCCTGGTGGACGAATTCAAAAAAATCGGTCCTCTTATGAAGGAATCCACCCTGGTGAAAATTTTGATCCTGCTGACGCTTCTACCCAATATTGTCATCCCGATTATCAACTACCAGTTCGCCTTTGCAGTCAACGAGACCTATGCTACGCAGGGCGGGATGTTGTCGTTTTTCGGTTATTTCCGGGGATGTATGAATATTATCAGCCTGGTGATCCTGTTGTTTATCGGCAGGGTCTACGGCCGATGGGGACTGCCCGTCGTCCTTATGTTTCACCCCATGAACTATATGCTGGCTTTTCTGGCGTTCCTGCTCAAGTTCGATATCGTTTCCGCCATGTATGCCAGGGTATCTACCACCGTATTGAGAACTACCATGAATAACCCCGCCAGAGCGGTCTTGATGGGCCTCTTCCCCGTCTCGTACAGGGCCGTTATCCGACCTTTTCTGAGGGGAACGGTGGTGAGGATAGGGATTCTCATCGGTTCCGGCATTATTATGATATCGGAAGGTCTGTTCACGCCCAGATATCTGTCCATAGCGGCTATGGTTTTTGTGGGGGGCTGGATCGCCACGACGTTTTTTCTCAAGAAATCCTATCCCAGGATTCTGCTTGATCTCATATCGAGAAACATTCTGGATCTCAAATCTCTTGAAGACAAGGATGTCGGCAGTGTTTTTGCTGACAAGAAAATCCAGTCAGAGCTGTTGGAGTCCTTCCTTTCATCGCGGGGGAATGACTGCCTGTGGCACGCCCGCCTGCTCAAGTCCCAGGGTATTACGAATTTTGATGCCCATATTCTCACGGTCCTGAAACAGAATGACGACAAGACCCGGATTGAACTCCTTTCCATGCT
>DUZB01000220.1 GCA_013349725.1 Deltaproteobacteria bacterium
CAGGAGAGATGGACCACGAATTATCGTTCAGCAATGGCTCTGGCGGCGATGATGCCACTTGCGGAAGCCTGAAGCAGCCCCCTTGTGATGCCCGCTCCATCACCTATGGCAAATAGATTTCCTATCTCAGTTTCCATTTCGGGTGATACGTCAATCCTGTTGGAGTAAAATTTGACCTCCACTCCGTAGAGAAGTGTGTGCCTCGAATATACCCCTGGCGCTATTTTGTCGAGAGCCTGAAGCATCTCGATGATACTCAGCAGATGGCGGTAAGGAAAAACAAAGCTCAAATCACCCGGGGTTGCATCCCTGAGCGTCGGTCTGGTAAGACAACGGTCAATACGTTCTCGAGTGCTCCGTCTGCCTGTCAACAGATCGCCCAACCTCTGAATGATTACTCCTCTACCAAGCAGATTCGCCAATCGGGCGATGTAATGACCATAGGCGATGGGATCATCGAACGGTTCTGTGAACGCGCTACTCACCAGAATGGCAAAGTTGGTGTTTTGACTTCTCTTACGAGCATAGCTGTGCCCGTTCACGGTGACGATTCCACTATTCGCTTCCGTCACCACCTCACCGTATGGATTCATACAGAAGGTGCGTACTTTATCGTCGAATGTTTTCGAATAGTAAATGAGCTTTGATTCATAAGCCGTGTCCGTGATTTCCTTAAGCACAGGGGCTGAAAGTTCCACACGCACTCCTATATCCACAGAAGTGGCCCTTGTTTTTAGCCCCAAAGATTCTGCCTGTTTTTTCATCCAACGGGCTCCTGATCGGCCCGGAGCGACTATGACAAAGTTGGAAGGTATACTTCGGCCGTCTGCAAGTTTTACCCCTTGAATTCTGCCATGGTCAGCAATGAGTTCTTTGACTTCAGATTCTGTGTGTATGTCTACCCGTCCACCCAGAGACTTTTTAAAACTTTCCAGGACAGCCCGACAATTGTCTGTACCGATATGGCGGATGCGGTTCGGCAGGAGTTCGAGGTCGGCCATACGGGCTCTATCAGCTAACTCTTCCAATTGCGGCGAACTCTTGCCAAAAATGCGGTCAGGCGCCCCATTAGCCGCATAAATCTCATCCGTGTTCTTCAACAGTTCGTACAGAGGCCCCTCTTCCATGAAGTCTTTAAGGTCTCCCCCAACTTCCGTGGAAAGGGTGAGCTTTCCATCGCTAAATGCGCCTGCGCCTCCCCACCCACAAAGTCTGTCTTCGGGATTTTGTCGCTCCCGCTTGCTGAGATCCTTTCCCTGTTCCAGCAACAAGATTCCTTTTATACCAAAATCTGCGAGAGTCATTGCTGCAAAAATACCAGCAGGACCAGCGCCTACAATGACAACTTTATAATCCATAGATCCTCCGAAAAATACTTTTTATCTGATCAACTTTCGCGTAATAGCATAGCCCATGGTAAACCAGGAAAAACTGAAGATAAAAGCACTTGAAATTCCTCCAAGAACCAATCTCTTCCTTCCTTACTCCTTTGTCCGGTATCTCGGAATCGTCCACGTTGTAAACGGCGCCGCATTTCGGGCATATCACTTTCATTGCCTATAAAAAATTGTAAAAATCGTTCTGTTTCCTGATGAGCATAGAAAAATCGGTTCCTCCGTGTCAACCCAAAATCCCTGTCCGGTTACCTGTCTGCTTGCAACGCGCAGGCAGGTGGGAGAAAAGCCATGCGGAGAATTGCTGATAGGCCGCTTTTGGATTGACAAATGGGCAAGTTCCGGGGAATATACACCCAGTTGAATCCATTATTTTTGACTGGAAGGAAGCAAACCCTTGGAAAACAACACCGCTTATGAAAATTCGGTCAAATCTTTTTACGGCCTGCAGAAATTCGGCATTAAATTCGGGCTTTCCAAGACGGAAAACCTGCTTGAAGCATTTGGGAACCCGCATGTTGGTCGAAGGTTTATTCATTTGGCCGGAACCAATGGAAAGGGATCTACCGCGGCCTTCATGGCCTCCGTACTCAGAGAGGCGGGTCTTAAGGTGGGGCTGTATACTTCTCCACACCTGGTAAGGTTTACGGAACGTTTCCTTATCAACGGGAAAGAGATGACCCAAGATGAGGCCCACGGGTTGATTCAGGAGATGAATTCTGTATTCTCCACGGAGGAACCCCCCACCTTCTTCGAGGCCGCCACAGCCATGGCCCTGGTTTATTTCGCCAGAGAAAACACGGACATCGACATCATGGAGGTGGGCATGGGGGGGCGCCTTGACGCCACCAACATTATCCACCCGATGGTATGTGGAATTACGAACATTTCCATGGAGCATCGGGAATATCTCGGAAATACGCTCGTTGAGGTTGCGGGAGAAAAGGCGGGAATTATCAAGGAAGGCGTGGACCTGATTACAGCCGCCACCCAGCCCGAGGTCCTGGATGTTTTTGAAGAAACCGCCAGGAAAAAGGGCGCCCCGCTCCGACGGGTAGGGAAGGACATTCGGTACCGAAGCAACGCTGGGGGGCTGTCTTTTTTCGGCATGAACTGGAAAATGGAAAAGCTGCAGCTGGGCCTACCCGGAAAGTTCCAGGCCCGCAATGGCGCTCTCGCCCTTGGAATGCTGGAGGTGCTCCATGAAAAAGGGATCCGCATTCCGGAAACCGCGATTCGCGACGGGATGCGAAAGGTGGTCTGGCCCGGCAGAATGCAGATTGTAAGCGGAAACCCGACCATTATGCTGGATGGCGCCCATAACCCGGGGGCAGCCAGGGCGCTCGCAGATTCCATCGGGAGAAACTCCGGTTACAGGCGCATCATTCTAATCGTCGGAATCATGGGGGACAAGGAAATCCTTAAGGTCCTCAGACCCACGGTTTCCCTTGCCGATTACGTATTCTACACAAGACCAGCCTACTGGAGGGCGGCGACCCCGGAGGTCCTGATGCAGAAAGCCGCTTTCCTGGGAAAACCCGGCGAAACAGTACCGGAATTAATTACCGCGATTTCAAAGGCAACACAGATGGCCGAGCCGGAAGACCTGATCCTCATCACCGGCTCCCTTTTTACCGTGGGAGAAGCCCTGGCGCACTTTCAGGGCGCCAGACCGGATTTCTGAAAAGGTTACGTATCCGTTATTGGTTATCAGATGCAGACGTTCCATCAATCGCCAATCGTCAATCGCCAATCCAAAGGGGGTACCTCGTTATTGCACTGAAAATTCGACAACGGGTTGCAGCTTTATTGGGCCTCTTTTTTTCCGGAATGGTCTTTTTCTCTCCCGGGGCTTCCTTCGCAAAGGGTCTTCTGACGGCAGCGGATTCCCTGAAAGACAGGGAGACTCCCTGGAATATATCGGCGAAAAGCCTTACGTACGACGAAAAAAACGGGACCTATAACGCCGAAGGAGATGTGGTCATTGAAAAGGCGGGACAGGTTCTTCGCACCCAGAACGCCGTTTACAATATCCGGACCGGGATCGCGAAGATCAGCGGGGGCCTGCGCCTCGAAACAGACGGTGATATCATTACCGGAAAAGAGGGCTCTTTCAATCTGAAGACCCAGGCGGGCGATATTGTAGACGCCTCCCTTTTTCTGAAAAACAACCACTACTATATCGGCGGCAGCCTCATAGAAAAGATCGGCCCTCAGACCTATGTGGTCAAGGACTGTCGCGTAACCACCTGCGATGGGGTAAACCCCGACTGGCTGCTTACCGGATCGGAGACCAGGGTAACCATCGAGGGATACGGCGCCATCAAGGATGCGGCATTTCGCGTGAAAGGGTTGCCGATCCTCTATTTTCCCTACATGATCTTTCCCGCCAAGA
>DUZB01000393.1 GCA_013349725.1 Deltaproteobacteria bacterium
TCCATGCGGCTCCCCAAACCATCATGGACCGAATGAAAAAAGATGAACGTTCAGGTGGTGCAAGGCCCTCTTTGACCGGAAGAGGAGCCTGTAGTGAGATCGAAGAAGTCCTGAATGAGAGAAATAAATGGTATGCCGGGTCATGCGACCATCGCCTGAGCACGGATGATGTAAGCCCGGTTGAAGCGGCGGAAGCGATTACCAGGAAACTGCGTGCAGAACTGGGCGAAGGATAGGGAAAGATGGCGGGAAATTCTTTTGGACAATTGTTCAGGATTACGACTTTCGGGGAATCCCACGGAAAAGGGATTGGTGCGGTGATTGACGGATGCCCGCCGGGGATACCCCTCGTGGAGAACGATTTTGAAGGGGAGATGGCACGGCGAAGGCCCGGCCGTGTCGCTTTTGATACACCACGAAAGGAAATGGACAAAGTCGCCATCCTCTCGGGGACCTTCGAAGGACGTACGACAGGTGCTCCCATCGGTTTGTTTATCGAAAACACGGATGTCAAAAGCCGGACATACGAAGTGTTAGCCGACTTTTTCAGACCGGGGCACGCGGATTTTACCTACTTCAAAAAGTATGGCCATTTCGATTACAGGGGAGGCGGCCGTTCCTCCGCACGGGAAACCGCTGCAAGAGTGGCCGCCGGGGTGGTTGCCCGGAAGATTTTGGAGCCTTTGGGAGTCGATATTTTCGCATACACCCTGGAACTGGGGGGTGTAAAGGCCAAGAAGATCGTGCGCGATGCCATCAAGGCCAACCCTCTTTACTGCCCGGATCCCGATGCGGTGAAAGCCATGGAAAGAGCCCTGCTTCAGGCGAAGGAAGAGGGCTGGGCGGTGTAAAGGCCAAGAAGATCGTGCGCGATGCCATCAAGGCCAACCCTCTTTACTGCCCGGATCCCGATGCGGTGAAAGCCATGGAAAAAGCCCTGCTTCAGGCGAAGGAAGAGGGGGATTCCCTCGGAGGGATCGTGGAAGTGAAAGTCATCGGTTGCCCGGCCGGTCTGGGTGAACCGGTCTTTGACAAACTGGACGCGGAGCTGGCAAAAGCGGTGATGTCGGTGGGAGCGGTGAAGGGAATGGAGATCGGGGCCGGTTTTGAAGCTGCCAGGCTGAAAGGTTCCCAGAACAATGACCCTTTGACGGAGAAAGGGTTCACGACAAATCGCTCGGGGGGAATCCTGGGCGGAATTTCCAATGGGGATGAGATTGTGTTGAGGGCTGCCGTCAAACCGATCCCTTCCATCTATAAGGAACAGGAGACTGTCGATCGCCAGGGAAAACCCGCACGACTCATACTTTCGGGGCGGTTTGATGTTTCAGCGGTGCCTCGTGTCGTACCGGTTTTGGAAGCGATGGTTGCCATCGTGCTGGCAGACCATGTATTGCGTTGGAGAGCAAACAGGCTCTAAGACAGGGTGTTGGCGCTTTTTTTATCTCTTTTATTATGGCACAGGTCAGCCCATGAGCTGAACAATTTTAAGAAAAGACAGCCGTGGGGGGAACGGATAACGAATGAGTACGATCCAACGGCGATCGGGCATGCGGCCCGTCTCGGGGCTGAACTGGGGGCCGACCTGGTCAAGGTATCTTACACAGGGGACGTGGATTCTTTCAGGGGGGTGGTTGAGGGGCGCCATGTCCCGGTTATCATAGCCGGCGGCCCCAGGATGGACTCTGATCGCGCGCTTCTTGAAATGGTCAGAGGGGCCATGGATGCGGGTGCTGCGGGGACATCCATCGGCCGTAATGTATTCCAGCATGAACGCCCCGACAAGGTCGTGGCCGCTCTGGGGATGATTGTTCATCAAAATGCCACCGTGGATGAAGCCATGGAGATGCTCAGAGAAAACAGCACAGAAAAGGAGGAAATGAGCCTTGAAAGAGGACCCAAACTGGCGGCGTAAGCCCGATTCGTTGGGCG
Organism: Deltaproteobacteria bacterium; assembly: GCA_013349725.1. Next base: position 1,933 of record DUZB01000393.1, read on the forward strand.
GTCTGAGAGAGGAGATTGACCGTGTCGATGAAGAGATCCTTTCCCTATTGATCGAGAGACAGGCCGCTGCCCACGCGATCGGGCGGATGAAGGCGGAACAAGGCATGGACGTATTCGATCCGGTCAGGGAGAGAGAAGTGTTGCAGAAACTGATCTCCCTGAGCGATGGAAACCTGTCGGGGGAGCATACGGGGAACATTTTCCGGGAGATCATCTCCGCGTCCCGTTCCGTGCAGCAACCGCTCAACGTGGCATTCCTTGGGCCTGCAGGCACCTTTACCCACGAGGCTGCCCTGTCTCTTTTCGGCCATTCCGCCTGTTTTCAGCCGGCGGAATCGATCGAGGGAGTCTTTTCCATGGTTGAAAAGGATCTTTGCAGGCAGGGAATCGTTCCTATTGAAAATTCCTGCGAGGGATCCGTGCATACCACCATGGATCTGTTCTGTGGATATGATCTGAAGGTTTCCGGAGAAGTTTTTCTCAGGATACGGCATCATCTTCTGAGTCTGGAACAAAACAGAGAGGAAATCAAAACCGTTTATTCCCACCCCATGGCCATTGCACAATGCCGTTCCTGGATCATGGCGAATCTCCCGGGGATTCCCGTAAAGGAAGTTGAAAGCACTTCGGCCGCAGCTCTAAGGGCATCCAGTGAAAAGGGGGCCGCGGCCATAGGGAGCCGCTTGTCGGCTCAAGTCTATGACCTGAACACGGTGGTGGAAAACATCGAAGACAATCCGGATAATGTCACCCGTTTCTTGCGCATCGGCAAGACAGATACTCTGCCAACCGGAAAGGACAAGACGTCCATGCTTTTCTTTCTGAATCACAAACCGGGCGCCCTGCACCGGGCCCTTGGGGCGCTGGCTGAAAAGGGGATCAATGTCAGTCGCATCGAGTCAAGACCGGCAAAAATGAAAAAATGGGAATACCTTTTCTTTATTGATCTGGAAGGACACTGCCTTGACGAACGTTTGTCGAAGGCGATTCCGGAGCTTGAAAAGCAGTGCGTTTTTGTGAAAAGGCTCGGATCGTACCCCGCCGGAGACGGTCTATGGAAATAGAACCTGGCTGTAAGAATCCGAAAGTCGAAGGTCCAAAGTCTGATGTGCGCAGTAACTTGTCACTTATCATTTGTCACTTATAAACATATGGGAGAAAACCAATGAAAGAGGTATGGGTCAAGGCCGACCCTTGGAACAAGGACCTGGTTACGGCCGCCCTTGAAGCGGGCGCCGATGCGGTCGTTGTTCCTGAAGACAAGGTATTGTCGGTAAAAGAATTGGGAATAATAAAGACCGTTTCCACCAATGGAGATCTCAAATGGGAAGAAGACGTGGTTTGTGTGGAGATTCGATCCGCTGAAGATGAGGAGAGGATTGTAAAGCTGAGCAGGGACAAAAAGGTGGTGGTCCGGACAACGGACTGGACCATTATTCCCCTTGAAAATCTTGCCGCCAGGGCGGAGAATATTTTCGTGGAGGTGAAAAACAGGGAAGAAGCGGACATCGCCGCTGGCATTCTGGAAAAAGGGGTGGACGGCATTATCATCACGGCGAAGAACCCGGCTCTGATCAAGGAGATTATCGGTTCGGTGCGATCGGGGCGGAAACCAATGGATCTGGCGCCGTTCACGATCGAGTCCGTAACTCCTGCCGGTATGGGGGACAGGGTCTGCGTGGATACCTGCACCATGATGAAACCGGGAGAAGGCGCTCTGGTGGGGAACAGCAGTCAGGCCCTTTTTCTGATTCATTCCGAGAGCATTGAAAATCCGTACGTCTCCCCCAGACCTTTCAGGATCAATGCGGGACCGGTACATGCCTATATCATGGCGGGGGGTGGTCGAACCC
>DUZB01000236.1 GCA_013349725.1 Deltaproteobacteria bacterium
AGGCCGTAAAAGAGTAAGATTATGATTACGATTAAGATTATGACCTTCCGAACGTACTCTCGACTAATTGGATCAAGTGGGCGAAGTTAGAACCAAGCCCCGCTTTTTAGCTTGGTTAAGCTCTGATGTAAAGCCGGTTAACCTATCAAAATGCAGGTGAAAATATGGCGCAAAGAACCCACTGGGCCGATCAATATGTGGAGAAGAAAAAAAACGCTGTTGACGCTATGAGGCTCATTCGAGGAGGCCAGCGGGTTTTTATCGGCTCCACTTGCGGCGAACCACAGCACCTCGTCTGGGCCCTTGCGGAAACCTCCAATTGCTTTTCAGATATTGAGATCGTCAGGTTGATGGCGCTGGAGAGCACCCCCCTGAGCTTAATCGCAAATAAGACCATGTGCCGGGCCATGAATATCCGGTCCTTTTATCTCGGTTCTGCAAAAACCAGCAGTATCCGCCAGGGGATGAGATTTATCACGCCGATCAACCTTTCCGAGATTCCCCGTCTTTTCAAGAGCAGGCAGTTGCCTATTCATGTGGCCCTGATCCAGGTGTCCGTTCCGGATGACTTCGGTTGGATGAGCCTGGGCGTTTCGGTGGATATCACACAGGCGGCCGCCCTGTCCGCCGATATGGTCATCGCCCAGGTCAATGCCAGAATGCCGCGCGTCCTGGGCCAGAGTTTTATCCATGTGGACGACGTGGATGTGATTGTCGAACATGATGAGGAGCTTCTGACTATCAGTCAAATGCCGGAAATGGAAACGGCCAATGCAATAGGCCAGCTTGTGGCCCGATTAATCGATGATGGATCAACCATACAGATTGGACCGGGTGTAACGTCGCAGGCCACCCTGTTGGCACTCTCCAATAAGAATGATCTGGGTGTTCACAGCCAGTATATCACCGATGATGTCATGCATCTCGTGGCACGTGGCGCCATCACAAACCGGAAAAAAGGGTTTAATGACGGGAAACTGGTTGCAAGCAGCGCCATCGGCAGTCCGTTGCTTTACGAGTATATCCATGACAACCCTTCCATCGATTTTTACCCTTCCGATTATGTAAATGATCCCGGAATCATCGCGAGACACAACAAAATGGTGTGCATCAATGTGGGCATGTCCATGGATCTGACGGGACAGATGGCCGCGGATGCGCTTTCTCACAACTATTATTCAGGGGTAACCGGCATGCTCGATTTCATGAGAGGCGCTTCCCGCTCTCCGGGGGGCAAATCGATCGTGCTCCTGACCTCGACGTTTTCAAAAGGAACAAGAAGCAGAATTGTTCCCATGCTGGAAAACACCGCGGTAGTCGTACCGAGGGGAGATGTGCATTATGTGGTAACCGAATATGGTGTCGTAAACCTTTTCGGAAAAAGTTTTCAGGAACGCGCCATGGCCATGATCAGCATCGCGCACCCTGATTTCAGAGAGGAGCTGTTTTTCCGGGCAAAAGAAATGGGGCTGCTTGGCGCGGAGCGCACACTGAGCGAGTCCATTCATGGGATTTACCCCGTCAGGCTGGAGGAAACCCGGAAAATCGACGGAGAAGAGGTTGTTTTCCGGCCCGCAAAACCTGTGGATGAAAGGCGAATTCAGGAACATTTCTACAGCCTGAACCAGGATGATGTGGTCGCCAGGTTTTTTCATAAAAAACACAGTTTTTTCAANGACGACCTTGCNGACATGCTTCAGATCGATTATGTCAATGACATGACCATGCTGGCCGTAGTGGGGGAGGTCGGGTTTGGAAAGGTCATCGGCCTTGGGGAATACCTGCTTGTTCCTTCCACAAATATGGCGGAAGTGGCCTTTTCCGTGAGCAGAGAATATCAAGGCAAAAAAATAGGAAAGATTCTGCTCTTGAAACTGGCCCAGGCCGCACTTGAAAACGGCATTTCCGGTTTGTTTGCCATGACCTCGCCGAGCAACCTGGGAATGGTTCGGCTGTTCAAAACCCTGCCATACAAGGTCAGGAGCGTGTTTGAGGACGATATGGTCGTCCTGAGATGCCGTTTCGATGAACCTGTTTGAAAAAACCGTTCCACTTCACCCGTATTGTCTGCCATGGGGTCCCTAATAACCTCTAACGGCGGAAAACTAAAATTTGCATAGTTGAATATTTTTGGTTGACAAATTGCACGAAACCAATTTAAAAGGTTAGCGGCCTATACAAGTTTCTGTGAAACGTTGCGGAATAAACCGGCTCTTTTCAAAGATCGGTGCATTTGAAAACTGCCGGTTTTTCTCAATCAAACCTGTTTACTTGAAAAAGGAGGATGCAAGCATGGCGGAAAAAGATAGTGTGGAAACTTCTGAAGCGCAGATTGCTGTTCACTGGCAGGAAGAGGGTTATTATTATCCTTCAACGAAATTCATCGCCCAGGCCAACATGACGGACGAAACCATTTATGAGCGGTTCAGCCTGGAGAATTTCCCAAACTGTTATAAGGAATATGCAGACCTACTGGAATGGGACGAATACTGGCATACCATCCTTGATACCAGTGATGCTCCTTGTTGGAAATGGTTTGTAGGCGGCAAGATCAACGCAAGTTTCAACTGCATTGACCGACACCTCAAAAATCACAAGAACAAGACGGCCATCCACTTCGTTCCGGAACTGGAGAATGAAAAGACCGAGCATATTACCTACCAGGAACTCTATGTGCGCGTGAATGAGTTTGCCGCCATTCTCAGAGACTTCGCCGGGTTGAAAAAAGGCGACAGGGTAACCCTTCACATGCCCATGTGCGCCGAGCTTCCCATCACCATGCTGGCCTGTGCCCGCTTAGGCATTATTCATTCGGAAGTATTCGGTGGATTCAGCGGCCGCGCCTGCGCCGACAGGATCGTGGATTCCCAGAGCAATGTTTTGATCACCATAGACGGCTATTACCGCAGCGGCAAGCTTCTGGACCATAAACAAAATGCCGACATCGCCTTGAAACTGTCAGAAGCGGACGGCCAGACCGTGGACAAGGTTCTGGTATGGCAACGCTATCCAGGAAAGATTTCAAGCCCCACCCCGATGGTTGAAAACCGCGACTATTTTGTCAATGACCTGCTGAAAGAATATTATGGCGCGAGGGTGGCGCCTGTACCCATCCCGGCGGAAGATCCGTTGTTTTTGATGTATACCAGCGGTACCACGGGGAAACCAAAGGGGTGCCAGCACAGTACGGGCGGGTATCTGGCGTACGCGACGGGAACCTCCAAATACATCCTGGATATTCACCCTGAGGATGTATACTGGTGTATGGCCGATATCGGCTGGATCACCGGGCATTCCTATATCGTTTACGGCCCCCTTTCATTAGGGGCTTCAACCATTATCTATGAGGGCGTTCCCACCTACCCCGATGCCGGCAGAGCATGGCGAATCGCGCAGGACCTGGACGTCAACATCTTCCATACGGCGCCTACCGCCATCCGGGCTCTTCGAAAAATCGGGCCTGATGAACCCGCCAAATATAATTATCACTTCAAACACATGACGACCGTCGGGGAGCCCATCGAACCCGAAGTATGGAAGTGGTACCACAAGGAGGTGGGCAAAGGAGAGGCGATCATCGTCGATACCTGGTGGCAGACGGAAACAGGCGGGTTTCTCTGCAGCACCATGCCGGCCATAACCCCCATGAAACCCGGTAGCGCCGGCCCTGCCGTTCCGGGCATTCATCCCGTGATTTACGATGAGGAAGGGGCCGTCCTTGCGGCAGGGTCCG
>DUZB01000322.1 GCA_013349725.1 Deltaproteobacteria bacterium
GACGAGGATCTCCAACTCTGGTATGAAGTTCCTTTTGAGCAATGGGATTACCTCTCCGTTGACCTGATGGACCCTTTCGTGATCGCGGCCCTTCTCAAAGCCATGGAAGATCAAGCTTCGCTCCGGGTCCACGGCCCCGTTTCCACCTCCCTTCTTGACAATCTTGAAGAATACCAACTCATTTTCAGCACCTGGTTTCCCGATAAGTACAGCCAGATTGAGATAACCGCAGAAAAGGAAATGGAAAAGGAAAAGGCCAATGAAGATCTCATTCTGAGCTTTTCCGGAGGCGTTGACGGCGCATTCAGCGCGTTGAATCATATATTGCGGAAAGGCCCTGTCAGGAGAAAACGCCGCCCTGTCAGCGCCATCCTCTACATTGAGGGATTTGACGTAAATATCGATTATGATCGGCAGTTAAGGAACGTGGTGGATAGAAACCGGCGGCTCTTTGAGGGAAAGTACGACCTTTCCTTTCTCAACGTCAGAACAAACCTCAAGTACCTCCTTTCCATCAAGAGATTCTGGATATCCCACGCATGCGTAATTGCATCCGCGGCATCCCTTTTCAGTAAGTCGTGGGGAGGTTGCCTCGTGGGCAGCAGTCATTCATACAGGCACCTGAGCCCCTGGGGCAGTCACCCGTTAACCGATCGGCTTCTTTCCAGCCGAAGTTTCGAGATCCATCACGACGTGGTTTTCACCAGGATAGAGAAACTGCAGGCCCTGACGGTCTGGCCTGAAGCCCTTGAAAATCTCAAGGTGTGCTGGGAAGGACAATATAAATTTGACAGTTCTCCCGATACGAACTGCTGTGCCTGCGACAAATGTGTTCGCACCATGCTTGCCTTCAGGGCCCTTGGTCAAAAAATCCCGTCCAGTTTTCCTGAACCGTTAACCCCTGAAAAAGTGCAAAATCTCCAGTATAAGCCCTTTGACTGGTCAAGGCTTATGTTTCTTAAAGAAGTAATGGAAACCGCCGAGAAAAACGGGAATGAATCGGATCCTGTTTTCAAGGCCTTATTAAAAATCATAGAGGACCATTCATGAAAATCCAATATATCTACCCCCCTCTTTTTAAACCGTTTTTCCCCATGGCCACCAGGATTATCACGGAAAATATGTTGCGGAACAAGAATCTGCAGGCCACATTCAGCGATATGCCGGTAAGGGCCTTTTCCTCCAACATCGACGAGGAGTTGTATGACGGCATTCTTTCAAAGGCCGCGACCAGGTTTTCTCCGAACGTCATGCGGTTCCTGCGGCAGAAATATATGGTCAACAATATCTTCTACGTATTCATGGCCCAGGGATATTTTGACGAGTTTATCCTGATCGACACCGAAGACGAGTATTACGTGTTCACCTGCCTTAATTTCTGTGACCTTCTCATTGTAAAGCATCTGCTGGAACAGGATCGGAGAGTTGTTCTGGGAGGACCACTTGTCAACATTGGCCTGTCGCCCTCTTTTATTCGCAATTTTCTGAAGACCATGGGCGTTTCGCCTTCACTGTTGGCGGAAAACCTGATTATTCTGGCAGGCAATATCGACCTGACCACGGACCTTTACCAATTTATCAAGGACTGGAAAGATGCCGCCATAACCGAAAATGACTATGGTACGGTTTTTGATTGCCGGCATGACTTCCTGAAAGATTTTTATCCCGATACCACATCCGTACCCGTTCATATGGGTTTCAGCAATCACTGCTGGTATGGAAAATGTAAGTTCTGCACGTACCGGGAACTTCCCCGAATGAATTTTTTGGCCGATCGCTCAGCCACTGAAATTTCCGATTCCATCCGCAATCTCCTGAAAAAATTCGGGTCCGATCATATACGCTTTATCGATTCCTATTTCAGGAGCGGTTCCCCGCGAGTGACGGAAATTCTTGAGCAGATAAAAGAGTTTCACATGACGGTGTATACCGGAATCTCCATGCTCAAAGACCCAAAATATATCACCTTTTTAAACCGGTATATGGACTGCCTCCTCATAGGCCTTGAAACTACCTCCGATTTTTCCCTGAAACAGGTGGATAAGGGGTATACCCTCAAGGACATAGAGATTGCAGTGGACAACATGATCAAATACATGGACAGGAGCATCTTCCTGGAGATATCCCTCATTCTCGATCTGCCGTGCCGGGATGCGGAAGATGTGAGAACCAACTATGCGAAGGTAGCAGAAATAAAGGAGAGATTGACCGGCGAGGGGTTCAGAGTTGCATTCCACATGAATATCCTGAGTACCTTCCCGAACCTGGAACTGCTCCATACCAGCGAGAGGCTGCTCGAAACTTCCAGAGACCCGTCCCAGGTGAATCTATCCAGCGGAAAAAACTACATCATAAACATCCTGAGGGAATGTGGAATGGATAAACCTTTGCAGCTTCCAAGGCAAGCCATCCTCCCGGACGAACAAAACGAGCACAACCTTGCTTACGGATATATCAGCTCGGATATCCCCATCATCAGGCGGGATATCCATGGAAAAATCCTTCCTTCTGATCTGGAACTGATGGACGAAGAGGTTATGAAGGCGATATTGACGAGGAAGAGCGGAAGAGGGTAGAAAAAAAGGCCTTCGGGGAAATTCCCGAAGGCCTCCACACATGCTTATTCCCTGTTATTTTGCTTTTTCCATCCCCAGATCAAATGCCTTCAGATTCGATTCCAGGAACGCCTTTTTCGTGGAAGTAGAAAGAACCTTCTTCATTTCATCCGCTCCGATGGGAATCGTACCAGACCCGATCAGGGCCCCCAACATGACCATATTCAGGGATAGCGGGTTTCCCACTTCCTCTGCAATGGCATTGCCGTCCAGGGCAATCACTCTCTTGGCCTTCTCCCGAATCAGCTTCAAACTGACTTCCACGGGGGGATAAACACCCTGGCCCACCGAGACGGTAAACGGGGGCAACGGGTGCGTATTGGTGATGACCACCGTATCTTTATTGCACTTTCCCAGTGCCCGCAGGGTTTCCAGGGGCTCAAACCCGATCAGAACATCTGCTTCTGCAGTGGACACGATGGGACTTGTTATATCCCCTAAAAGCACAGCCGATTCCACAATGCCGCCTCTCTGGGCCATACCGTGAATCTCACTGACAACGGCGGGTATATTCATGGAAAGGGCGGCCTCTCCAAGCAGCCGTGAAGCAAGAAGGTTTCCCTGCCCACCCACGCCGATAAATACCAATCTTTTCGTTTTCATAGACGCCTCCCTTTCTTAGTCTTTCACCGGAACGATTGCATTTTCAGGACATACCTGTGCACACACGGAACAACCGATGCAAAGGTTCTTGTCTATTTCCACCTGTTCGCCGTTCAGATACATGGCAGGGCAGGCCAGAAGGTTAAGGCAGTCCCGGTGATTCTTGCACTTGTTCTGATTGACAGTAAATGCTTTGCTTTTTTTGAATTGACCCGTGGCCTTTGCAAAAAGCGGGCACAGCTCTTGTGAGATAATGACCGAAAGCCCGTCATAGTCCATGGCCGCCTTCACCGCTTCCATGGTTTTTTTCAACTTGAACGGTTTTACAAGATGAACATCCTTCACCCCCAGTGCTCTGACCACGGCTTCGATCGATATGCGGGTTCGGGGTATGCCCATGACGCTTGTATCCACGCCCGGATGGATCTGGTGTCCCGTCATGGCCGTGGTTCCATTATCCAGGATAACCAG
>DUZB01000272.1 GCA_013349725.1 Deltaproteobacteria bacterium
CCAGTGAATCACTTGAACCCAGATCATTTTCATTCTGCTTCCACCGGTTGCTTTCATCCGCGACCACTCCATGACCAAAGATCCCCCCCAGAAAAGAGGCCCCATGGCAACCCAGAACCAGAATCCCCTCACGGGATTGAAATCTGTCAGGGCCACTCCTATCCCGGAAAAAATAAGCAGAACGAGCAGGACAATCTCGTCTTTACGGATTGTCTTGGGGGTCTTTTTCGGGGATGGTGAAGCAGAATCTTGTAAAGCAAAGCTCTCGGCGTTTCCGGACATTGTTTCCTCCCTGGATTAACGAAAACATATTTTCAGAACCTTTAAACCTGTATCAGCATCTCAAAATTTGCCCCGGAAGTCAACAAAACATCTGCGATTCTAAATCAGATAGTGTCCATCCATTAATGTAACTGTGGACAGTGCGGGTTTCCAATTCAGAAATGAGCAATTTTTCGCAAGATCAAGGAAAACAAGGGTTTGTGCGGAGACGTACGATAGTACGTCGCACAAGGAAACCCGCAGTTTGACGCCGAGATTGCGGAAAAGGGCCATTTATGGATGGAAACTAGATATTGATCACCTTGTCGGCCAGTTGCATGGCGGTAACAATGTCCAGCATGTTGGTGGTTTCCCCCACAACTTTTTTCTCAAGCAGATCAAAATAGGTAAGGCAGGCGCCACAGACCAGGATGTAAACACCTTCCTTTTCCAGGTCCTTCAGCACCGGCATGACTTCAGAATCCGCGATAGTCATCTTGACGCCGTTATTGACAAATACCAGTCGCCACAGGTCGTTTCCCATCTCCTTAAGCGTTTTCAGGAAACTGGCCATGAGCTTGAGGCCCAATTCGTCGTCCCCGTGTCCCATGCGGTCCGTGGCCACCATGACCATGATTTTTCTTCTTTCCTGATCCTGAATTTTTTCCGCAGGGGGGGACAAAACAGTCTCTTCGCCGGTGCTGCCCGTAATGTGGAAATCCGCACCATCTTTTGCCACGGAAACCACGTACTTCTGTGACTCTAAAAAGCGGGTGACGTTCTGCCTTGCGGCTTCATTGTCCACTGTGATCATAAGCGTTCCGGGTCGTCCCCGTTCGATACATTCCTTGGTTTGAACGACGGGAGCCGGGCAGGCCAGCCCACGGCAATCGATTTCGTTTTTCATCCTGATCTCCTTCTCTGATGAAGCGTAAAGTCTAATCCACGAGAATTTTCCCCATGGGTTCCGAGACAATCCGGCCGATGATTTCTGCGTGATCAATCCCCTCACTTTTCAATTCCCGCACCAGGGAATCCGCAGATTTTTCCGGAACACAGATGAGCAGTCCTCCTGATGTCTGGGGATCAAAAAGGATATCCTGCATGACACGATCCACTGAGGGCGCAAATACCGTCATGCACTCCCGGAACTCCCGGTTCTTGTAGGCGCCGGCCGGAATCAGGCCCATGGCCGCGTATTCAAGGGCTTCGGGAATGATGGGGATCACGCCGCTATGCAACCTGAGGCCCAATGGGGAGTCCAAAATCATTTCGGCCAGATGGCCTATCAGGCCAAAACCGGTGATGTCGGTACAGGCGTGGACCGGATAACGTGCCATGATTTCCGCGGCTTTTCTGTTCAGGGTGGCCATCAGATTGGTCACAACCTCCGTAATCCGTGGAGAGGCAATGGCGCCCTTAATAGCGGTATTGATTATTCCGGTTCCCAGGGGTTTTGTGAGAATCAGACAATCTCCTTCCTTAAACCCGGTCTTGGTAAGAACCCGATTCGGGTGGACAAATCCGGTAACGGACAGCCCGTACTTCAGCTCTTTGTCTTCAACACTGTGTCCGCCCACCAGGACCACATCGGCTTCCCGCATTTTATCCAGGCCGCCCTGGATAATCTCACGCAAGACAGACAGATCCATATCTCCCAGAGGGAAGCCCACAAGGTTCATGGCGGTCTTTGGAACTCCCCCCATGGCGTAGACGTCACTCAGGGCGTTGGCTGCGGCAATCATGCCGAACCAGTAAGGGTCATCGACAATAGGCGTAAAGAAATCCACCGTCTGAATGAGGGCGAGTTCATCGTTCACTTTGTAAACACCGGCATCGTCCGCGCGGTCCAGCCCCACAATCACATTTTCATTCGTTGGGAACTTCAGCCCACAAAGCGCTTTCTCCAGGTCCCCCGGAGGAAGTTTCGAGGCTCACCCCGAACCCTTTACGGTTTCCGTGAGACGAATTTTCTTGGTTTCTTTCATTGATTATTGCTCATAGTCTCAAAAATTATATTTACCAACATATGCCTGATGCCGGTTTTTTTCAAACAGGAATTTCCAATAAAAAATCTACTGCTGTTAGGCAAACCCGATAGGGGCTCACTCAGACCATATATGTCGTTCGATCCTTTCCACCAGGGGCCTCAGGGTAGCATGAGAAATCGCGGATATGGCCACCCCATCTTCTTTACCCGAAAGCCAATCGGATTCACCGGCTTTGAGCAGGTCTGTCTTGTTATACACCACCAGGGTGGGAGTATCGCTCAGGCCGAGATCCGCCAGTGTTTTGTCAACGGTCTTTATCTGTTCCTCGAATCGGGGGCTTGAGGCATCCACCACGTGAAGGAGCAGATCGGCGTCATGAAGCTCCTCAAGTGTCGCCGCGAAGGCCTCCATAAGGCTTTCCGGGAGCCTCCTGATGAAACCCACCGTATCGGTAATGATCGCCTCCCGTTCCTTTGGGAACCTGAGACGCCTGCTGCTGGGATCCAGCGTTTCAAACATCCTGTTCCTGGCAGCGACGGAGCTGTTTGTCAAGGCGTTTAAAAGCGTTGATTTTCCGGCATTGGTATACCCCACGATGGAAATCACGGGCAGACCTTTAGACTCTCGCAGGCTTCTTCTTCCTTGCCTCTGGCGTTTGATCTCTTTGAGCTCCCTGTTCAGTCTTGCAATCCGGTCTCTGACGCGACGACGGTTAATTTCCAGTTTGGTTTCGCCCGGTCCCCTGGCCCCAATCCCCCCCGTCAGCCTGGACATGGCTGTATTTTTGGCTGCCAGCCTGGGAAGAAGGTATTTCAACTGGGCAAGTTCCACCTGAATCTTCCCCTCTCTCGTAACAGCCCGCCTGGCGAATATATCCAGGATGAGTTGGCTCCTGTCGATAATCTTCAGATCTGTATATTCCGCCAGGCTGTTCACCTGCGCGGGAGTGAGCTCGTTATTAAAGATCAAAAGGCCGGCCCCTGTCTGGAGGCATGTGAGTGCAAGTTCACTCAGTTTCCCTTTTCTCAGCAGGAGGCGGGGATCTGCCTTCTTGATTCGCTGGACAACGGTTCCGATCACTTCAATATCATCAGAGATCGCCAGTTCTTTCAGTTCCTCCATGGATTCTCTTTCCTTCCAGTCGGTTCCCACCTCCACACCCACAAGAAGCGCCGTTTCCTTTTCTCCCACAGAGCGAACCATTCTCTTTCTCGCCAGTTCTTCCTCCAGGGACTGGATCAGGATAAGAAAATCCACGTTCAGTCGGCCCATATCCGATACGCGACTGGTAGAAATCCCCTTTTCCCTTTTTCCGGAAGGCAGCATGTGAGCGTAGGTGACAGGCCCCGGGATTCCTTCCTCGCCAACCTCGATCACCACCATCATGTCCAGCCCTAAAAGCACAAGGTCCGTCTCATCTTCCGTGGAG
>DUZB01000108.1 GCA_013349725.1 Deltaproteobacteria bacterium
CGCAATCATTCCCGAAACCGCCTGATCCAAACGGCCTTTACAATCGATTACGATATGGCCGATGAAGTTTTTGTGCCAGGCGGCGGCACGGAAAACCCCTTTGCCCCCGACAATCTGGATTCCAAGATCATGTTTTATCAAACACCGCGCCCCCAGCTCGTCAAAGACTATCTGGCCGGACGCTGGACCGAAGCCCTTACCGAAACTGCCCGAAAGGTACTGAATGGTCTTTCCCCTGGGTATGTGGCTCTCCGGCATCTCAGGCCCGAGGAACGGACAGCGGTCCTGAAAGACCTGGGAATCAAGTCGGAACGGTCTGCCGCCCTGGACAACTGGGGATGCCATGGGACCAACGATGTCATTCTCTCCCTCGATCTGGGTCTTAAAAGCGGCGCCGTTGACGAGGGTTCCCTGGTGGTGCTGCTCTCCGGGGGGATCGGTTTTACGTATGCCGCCGCCCTGATCCAATGGGGGGAACGCTGAAAATGTTCTTAAAAGATCCCGGTCTGTATTATGAAATCCACGGAAAAGGAAGGCCCTTGGTGCTCCTGAACGGCATCATGATGAGCACGTTGAGCTGGGCGGAGCACATCCCTCTCTTGAAGGAACATTACCAGGTCATCACCTATGACATGCGGGACCAGGGACAGTCAGACAGGCTGGAAGAAGGGTACGGGATCGACGTCCATAGCGAGGACCTGAAAAAGCTGCTGGATCATCTGAACCTACAGAGCACCAATATCCTGGGCGTCTCCTACGGAGGTCAGGTGGCCCTGGTTTTTTCCCTGAAATTTCCGAAAATGGTGGACAAGCTGATCCTGTCAAATACCGCCGCCCATGTGGATCAATACCTCCTCTCCATGGGGCAGATGTGGAAGAGAGCCGCAAGGTTGTATGACGGAGAAGCCTTTTTCGATCTGGCCCTGATCCCCATCTATTCCAGGGGTTTTTACAACCATCATTATGACTGGCTGTCCAACCGGAGAGGGCTCTTCAGGGATTTCCTCACCAGGGAATGGTTTGACGGTTTTATCCGTCTTGCATCCTCCAACGAGAAATATGATCTCCGGGGGGAGATCTCCAAAATAGAGAAAGAGACGCTGCTTATAGCTGCCGATGAAGACATCATCACGCCCCCTGAGCAGATGCTGGAAATGCACCGGGCCATGAAGAATTCTCAATTCGTCTCCATACCGGATACGGGCCATGCGGCCTTTCTGGAAAAACGGGAGACCTTCTGCACCCTGATCAGGGGATTCTTATAGGATTTCGGCCTCCGGCCCATAGGGCCTACGCCCCGGAGGGATTGCAGATTTCGGATTTGATATCGCAGAAATTCCATTGCGAATTAAAATTCTTAAATATAGAGTGGGAACGAGAACCGGTAACCTGCAACTGGTAAAAGTAAACTAAACGTATCTTCTTCAAAAACCCTGGCAGTAATGGAGTCACAGGGTCTTTTTTCCTGCCGCATCTTGGATGACCCTTCACTGACCGTTGATAGGTCCTTTTAGGCTGGTACAACGAATAATATTGATTCTCACCAACCTCTCCGTACCAGCATAAAAGGACCGGTGCTCCACAGGAATCAGATGCGGCAGGAAAAAAGACCCTGTGACGGAATGGATTTACTGAATCTAAAATGTAGTACCAAGTAATTTGAATAGGATACAACCAAACGAAGTTTCATATAAGGAGAAAAATCGATGCTCGAAATCAAGGATGCCGTTGCAGTAATCACCGGAGGCAGCGGCGGTATAGGGATGGCCCTGGCCAAATATTGGGTGTCCCAGGGTGGAAAGGCTGTCTTGGCCGATGTGGCCGAAGAGGCTTTGGAAAAGGCCGGAACAGAACTGGACGGAGATGTGGTGACCGTAGTCTGCGATGTGACCAGTGAAGAGGACTGTAGCAGGTTGGCAGACACGGCAATTGAGCGGTTTGGGAAAATCAACCTGGTGGCCCCTTTTGCGGGGATCATCATGGACGGCCTTATGGTTTCCACGGATCGGGAAACGGGCAAGGTGAACCGGAAGATGCCGCTTGCGATATTCCAGAAGGTGATCGACATCAACCTGACAGGTGTGTTCCTGACGGTCCGTGAGTGCACGGAGAGAATGATCAACCATGACTGCAAGGGACTCATCTGCCTCATCTCTTCCACCGGTTCCCTGGGGACGGCCGGCCAGATCAACTATTCCTCCACCAAGGCGGCCATGTCCGTGATGCCCAAGGTCCTTACGGCTGAATTCTTCCGCCGAGGCTTTGCCGACAAAATCAGGGCTGTGGCCATAGCGCCCGGATATGTGGGTACGGAGATGGTGCGGGGGATGAACCAGAAGGCTCTCGATAAGATCCTCGAAAATGTCCCCATCGGCCGGCTCATCGAACCCGAGGAGGTGGCCTCTCTGGCAGGCGAAATCTACCGNAACGAGGCGCTNGCCGGNGAGACTTTCTTTATCCATGGAGGTCTTCGTCTCGGCTCAAAAGGATAGNCTGTGTCTGAACGAAAGGGCTGTTCAGACACGATTTTAGATTTTGGATTTTGGATTGCGGATTTAATAGGGAACACCATCTCGTGGGACGAAAGGATTATCCATGATGGAACCGACCATGAAACGGGCCAGGGGAGACGGCGTTGAAATCCAGCTGGCCCTTTGGGAAGGAGAAGGGGATAATATCCTCTGCATCCATGGCCTGACCGCCAACTGCCGCAGTTGGGATCGGATTGCCTCGGCCCTGGCGCCCGATTACAATGTCCTGGCCATGGATCTTCGGGGGCGAGGCCTTTCCGACAAACCGGAAAAGGGATACTTTATTGAACAGCACGTGCTGGACGTGCATCACGTGCTGGAAGACCTGGGCCTGAAACAAGTCCATCTGATGGGCCATTCCCTGGGCGCTTTTGTCTCCCTGGCCTTTGCGGCCCGTTATCCTCAACGGGTCAAAAAACTGATCCTCGTGGATGCCGGAGGGCGCCTCACACAGGACCAGTGGGACAAGATCGAAATGGGNATCAAACCGTCCCTGGCACGTTTAGGGCAGACTTTCCCCACCTTTGAAGACTACACCAAGCCCTTAAAGCAGGCCCCTTTTCTTCAGCCCTGGACCCCCTTTTTAGACACCTATTTTCGCTACGAAATGGAAGTGGTGGAAGGCGGGCTCCGATCCCGGACACGAGAGGACCACATGCTGGAGGAAATCGAGCATATTCGTCGGTTTGACGCCCCGGCGCGCTATGCAAAAATCGAATGCCCGACTTTGATCCTTCGAGCGCCTCATGGGATACTGTCGGATGAGGATATCGTGTTAACTGAAGAGGCCGTGGAAAAGATGCTTCGGGTAATCCCCNTTGCCCGTCGTCTGGACTGCGATGGGACTGATCACTATTCCATCCTTTTTGGCGCCCACAACAAGAGAGATCAAACCATCCGGGATTTTCTGGAGGCGGAGTAAAAGGCAAACACAAAATCCTCTATGGCTGTTCGACGGTGACATCCGAACCGGCTGTCATCATGGCGCCTCTCGGCGCCTATGCCGACCCAGTGCCCGCGTCCACGAAAATCCATTCCTCTGCGATTAGCCTTAGTTTCGCACTTTAAAAAAAAGCGTAATTTTATCTGTGCCTTACAGACCCAGGCACTACAGTCTCGCCTTACTTTTTCAATCAGG
>DUZB01000398.1 GCA_013349725.1 Deltaproteobacteria bacterium
TAGATTTATTTTCTTACTCATAATCTTAATCGTAATCCTAATCGGGCAGCTCTAAAATAGGCTGTAAAAGAGTAAGATTATGATTACGATTAAGATTATGATTACGATTATGATCTTCCGAACGTACTCTCGACGAATTGGATCAAGTGGGCGAAATTAGAACCAAGCCCTAAAAGGGAAAGGATGCCAGGAAGAAGTCAAGAAGAAAAACCATTTTCTTTTCAGACAACACTCCACGGTTAGTCACCCTGTCACGAAAATCCAAGATCCTTCATGACAATTGCTGCCGCCTCTCTATTTATTTGATATTCCGAGCGGATTATGGTAACCGCCATTGCA
Source organism: Deltaproteobacteria bacterium (assembly GCA_013349725.1). Next base: position 340 of record DUZB01000398.1, read on the forward strand.
GGATTTCAGAAATCACCTTTTCATTCCATCACAAGGGGAAAAGAGAAAAATATGTCACGCAAGAACGCAACCCTTCCGTACCTTTTTTTCCTGGTTTCGATGCTGCCGGCCACTTTTCCGTATCCTTCCCAGGCCGGCCCCCCCGGGCGCGGAAAAGGGCCGCCTCCTGTCGTTACCGTCATGCCGGTCACGGAAAAAGAAGTCAACCTCCCCGACGAATACGTCGGCAGGGTGGAAGCGATACAGGCCGTAGATCTGCGCGCCCGGGTGGAAGGATATCTGGAACAGGTAAAGTTCAGGGAAGGGGCTGATGTTCGTGCCGGAGATCTCCTTTATCTTGTGGAGCAGGCCCCATACAAGGCCAAGGTTGGCGAGGTCCGGGCCAAAGTTGCCGAGGCGGAAGCGGCCCTCAAAAACGCCAGACAATACCTGCAGCGTCTCAAGGCGGTTCGATCCGGAGGCGTGTCGGCCACGGATGTGGAAACGGCCGTCAATGCGGAACTTCGTGCAAATGCAGCACTCCAGGAGGCCGGGGCCAACCTGGAACAGGCGGAAATAAACCTGGGATACACCACCATCAAAGCCCCGATCAGTGGGCGTATCGGGCGTACAACTCTTACAAAGGGCAACCTGGTGGGCCCCGGCTCAGGAGCTCTCGCACGAATCGTCCAGCTCCATCCCATCCGGGTAGTTTATTCCATGAGCGAGTACAATCTGGCGGGCGCCAGAAATGCAAGGCAGAACCGGCAACGGAGAAGACCGGGACTGCCGTCTTGTTCCCACGATCCGGATACCGGGCGGGGGCATGTACGAACACCCGGGCCGGGTGGATTTCGTAGACAACGAAGTGGACCCCGAAACCGGAACGATCGCCATTCGTGCCGTATTCAACAATTCCGATGGTCTCCTGCTGCCCGGACAATATGTCATGGTCCTGGTAAAATGTAAGGCGGGCAAACGACTGCCGGTCGTCCCTCAATCAGCCATCCAGGAAGATCGTGAGGGCCGTTACGTCTTTGTGGTGGATAAAGAGAACCGAATTCAGTTAAGGCGTATCGTCACAGGGCCTGTTATCAACACAGACTGGGTAGTGGAATCCGGACTCATGACAGGAGAAACCCTCGTCATCCAGGGCGTTCAGAAAGTAAGCCCCGGACAGATTGTTGAAACAGTCACTGAAAACAGAAAGGCCGGAGAGTAATCGATGTTTTCGCAGATCTTCATCGACCGGCCAAGACTGGCTATTGTGGTTTCGATTATTATCACCCTGGCCGGGGTGCTTGCCCTGTTCAATATTCCGGTCGCCCAATACCCGCCCATTTCCCCTCCGGAAATCCGCGTCCAGGCCGCCTACCCCGGGGCCAACGCCGAGGTGGTGGCGGACAGCGTGGCCGCGCCTCTGGAAGCAGAAATCAATGGGGTGGAGAATATGCTTTACATGTCCTCTACCTGCTCGAACAACGGAAGCTACAGCCTGAGCATCTCCTTCGAGGTGGGCACGGACCCCAATATTGCCCAGGTAAACATTCAAAACCGGGTACAGCAGGCCATCCCGAAACTGCCCCGGGAAGTAGCCGACCAGGGCATTGCCGTACGAACACGATCATCCGATATCCTGGGGGTCATCAGCTTTTTCGCATCCGAAGGCAGCTATGACGCCCTGTTTCTCAGCAACTACATCAGTATCAATGTAAAAGATGCCTTGACGCGCCTCAACGGAATCAGTGAAGCCTATCTTTTCGGGGCCCTTGACTACAGCATGCGGATCTGGATGAACCCTGAACGGCTCACCTCCCTGGGACTCACCGCCGATGATGTGATCGCCGCCATCCGTGAACAGAATGTCCAGGCTGCAACCGGCTCCATCGGCACGGCGCCCGGAAGCGATGCGCAGCAGGTGCAGTTCACCCTGCGGGCAAAAGGACGGCTCAAGGAAATCAAGGATTTTGAAAACATCATCATTCGAGCCAACCCCAAAGGGGGTGTCCTGAGGCTCCGCGATGTGGCCCGGGTAGAACTGGGCGCCCTGTCCTACGCCTCAAAATCGACCCTGAACGGCTTGTCTGCCGTCAATATGGCTATTTACAGGACTTCCGGCGCCAATGCCCTGGACACGATGAAAGCGGCGGAGGCCGAAGTGGAGCGCCTTTCCCATCGTTTTCCTGAAGGAATCAAATATCGTCTGGTTTACGACACCACAAGGTTCGTTCAGTCCGCCATCCAGGAGATCATATTTACGCTCCTTATCACTTTTTTTCTCGTTGTAGGGGTCACCTACCTTTTCCTGCAGGACTGGCGTGCAACCCTGATCCCGGCCCTTACGATCCCCGTCTCCCTGGTGGGTTCCTTTGCCGTGCTCCTGGTCCTGGGTTTCAGCGCCAACACCGTCACGCTTTTTGCGCTGATTCTGGCCATCGGCCTCGTTGTGGACGACGCCATCGTAGTGGTGGAAAATGTGCAGAGGGTCATGCAGGAAGAAAACCTCTGCCCTAAAGACGCAGCCATCAAGGCCATGGGACAGGTAACCGGCCCCATCATCTCCACCACCCTGGTGTTGTTAGCCGTATTCGTCCCGGTCGGTTTCATCCCCGGCATCACGGGGCAGCTCTACAAACAATTCGCCGTCACCATCTCCACAGCCGTTCTCCTGTCGGCTCTCAATGCGCTGACTTTAAGTCCCGCTCTCTGCGCCGCCTTTCTCAGACCTTCGCGAACCATTACCAGGGGACCGTTAGCCTGGTTTTCACGTTTCCTCGGCGTATCCCGAAACGCTTACGTTATGACGGCAGCGTGGCTGGTGAAAAGAAGGATTGTAGCATTGATCATCCTCATCCTGATCATCGGTTCCGCCTACCACCTTTTCGTTACGCGGCCCACCAGTTTCCTGCCAAGCGAGGATCAGGGGGTCTTTTTTATTAATGTCCAGTTACCCGAATCCTCCACCCTTGCGCGAACCAACAAGGTCATGGCCCAGGTATCCGAACTCCTAAAGAAAACCCCCGGAGTAACCGACGTCATCGCCGTCAGCGGCTACAGCCTCTTGAGCGGCAGCAGTGAGAATGTGGGACTGGGTTTCGTAATACTTGAACCGTGGGACAAGCGGGACACCCCCGAACTGAAACTGGATGGGATTCTCTCCCGCGTGCGGCCTCAGCTTGCAGCCATCCCTTCCGCAAACATCTTTGCCTTCGGACGGCCGGCCATTCAGGGTCTGGGGAACACCAGCGGCTTTAATTTTCAGTTGGAGGCCCTCGGAGACCAGAGTCCCCAGGGGCTTGCGGCCGCAACCCGCGCCCTTGTGGTGGCAGCCAACCGGAACCC
>DUZB01000136.1 GCA_013349725.1 Deltaproteobacteria bacterium
CCTGGACTGGGGGTATTCCCACGCCTTTTTAGCGCCCGTATCCGAGCTTTTTCTTGGCGGCTTACCGTGGACATTACTTCTGCTAGGCGCCGCCAATCTCATTGCCATGTCCATCGGTTTTGTCACAGGCGTGGAAGCTGCCTGGAGACATGGGACGCGCACGGAAAAAGGCCTGATTGCCGGAGCAACGGTTCTTGAAGGGATTCCCGAAATCTGTACCGGTGTGGTTCTCCTTTTTATTTTCGCGCTGAAGCTTCAATGGTTTCCTGCTGCCGGAGCTGAAACAGCCTATGCGGAAGGAGGCCTATTCACCCGTGTCATCGATGTCCTGCACCATCTCGCCCTTCCCCTGTGCACCCTGATCCTGGCCTATCTCCCGGGCAATTTTCTGCTTACCAGGAACAGCATGATGATGGTCATGAAGGCGCCCTACATGGTAACAGCCAGGGCAAAAGGGGTTCCTCCCCGTCGCGTCCGCTATGCCCACGCGGCAAGAAATGCCCTTCTGCCTGTTGTCACCCGATTCGGGTTAAGGCTGGCATTTATGATTACGGGCGCTCTGGTAGTGGAAAGAATCAATTCCTACCCCGGGCTGGGAACCCTTCTTTTTAATGCCATTCAGTCCCGTGACCTACCGGTCATTCAGGCGGTTGTTCTTTTCTCTTCCCTGATCGTTCTGGCGGTTATTTTATCTATGGAGGGTCTGTACCGGATGATCGACCCAAGGATTCGCCATGCACGTTAAGATACTCAAAGATCTGAGGCGCAATCGATGGTTCCTGACGGGACTGTCGCTTATCGGGTTTTTTTTCGCCCTTGCCATGATCGGTCCATTCTTGGCCCCATTTGACCCGCAGGATTTCTCCTTCAACCCCCTGTCGCCTCCGGCCTTCAAACACCTGCTGGGTGTCAACGATGGCGGGCAGGATATTTTTTCGGAACTTCTCTATTCCCTTCGCAATACCGTCCTATTCGGTCTGCTCAGTGGATCTGCAGCCCTCGTGATCGGCGTGCTGATTGGCGCATTTTCCGGATGGTTCGGAGGATTTCCGGACGCCGTTTTGATGCGGCTGGCAGATATTCTGTTGGCCATTCCAGCCATCATGATCCTGATTATTGTCGCCGCGGTTTTCCGCCCCTCCCCTTCGGTCCTGGCCCTGATCCTGGCCTTTATGACGTGGCCAACCATCAGCAAGGCAATCAGGGCACAGACACTGGGATTGAAAGAAAGCCTTCATGTAAAGGCCGCCGTACAGATGGGTGGGGGAAACTGGCACATCATCCGGCGCCACCTCCTTCCCGAGATGTTTCCTCTCTATCTGATCGGTTTTGCCGCCAAAACACGCATGGCCATGTTCATGGAGGCGTCGCTGGCCTTCTTAGGGCTGTTCGACCCCGGCCGCAAATCATTGGGAATGATGATCTCCTACGCGCTGAAATATTACTATCTGGATATCTGGTGGAACTGGCTGCTGCCGCCGATCCTTTGTCTGTCTTTTGTGATTATGGCCATCACTTTCGTTGCCATAAGTCTTGAAAATGTTCTGGACCCTCGACTAAAAGAAGGGGGACCGAAAGAGGCCGTTATGGAGAAAACCCTGTGAGTCTGGAAATCAGGAATCTTGATGTGGTCTACGGAAACGGTGGACACAGCATCCAGGCCCTCGAAAATATTGATCTCACCATTGACCGCGGACAGTGCCTCGCCCTCATTGGAGAATCCGGATCAGGGAAAACCACGTTTGGAAAGGCCTGCCTTGGACTTCTTCCGGAAAGCGCCCGAATCCATGGAACTATTTTCCTGAACGGTGAAAGGATCCCCTACGAAGACAAGATGTCCCTCCAGGGTATCCGCTGGAAGCAGATAGCCATGACGTTTCAGAATGGGGCGGCGAATCTGAATCCTTCACACCGGATCATCGACCAGGTGGCGGAACCTCTCCTGGTACACGGGGTGGAAAACAGCAGCGACGCAAGGATGCGGGCTGCGATTGCGCTGGAACAGATGGGAATCGGGTCGGATGCACATGGAAGGTATCCCCATCAGTTCAGTGGTGGACAGGCCCAGAAGATCCAGCTTGCCATGGCCATGATCCTTGACCCCGACATTCTTATCTTGGACGAACCCACGTCCGCACTGGATGCCTTGAGCAAGGGACTCATTCACCGGCTTATTGTTGAGAAAAAATCCCGTGGAAAGACGATCGTCCTCATTACCCATGATCTGGAATTTGCCGTTGGGTGTGCCGACACCGTGGCGGTTCTCTACCTTGGCCAGATCATGGAAAAACTTCCCGCCGAACAGGTCTTTTCAAACCCCCTCCACCCTTACACCCTGGCCCTCAAACGGTCCTACCCCGCCATGAACAACGCCAGGGATCTTGGCGGAATTCGAGGGGATGCCTTTTACAGGACCGTTCATCAACACGGTCACGGGAAGGAAACAGATTATCTTCACTCCCACATCCAGGTCCCTGAATCCAGTCACAAAAATGGCCATGCCCCACCGGTCGGATGTCTCTTCGGACAGAGGTGCACCCAGGCGGTTGAAAGATGCAGACAAGGTCCTATTCAGATTGAAAGTGTTGAAGATCATGAGGTTCGGTGTGTTCGCAGGGGCATTGCAGAAAGGTTTGTCCTGAATGGCGTGACAAAAAGATATGGCAGCACCCGGGCGCTCCACCCGGTGACCCTGAACGTCAAAGCCGGAGAGATCTTTTCCCTGGTGGGCGAAACAGGTTCCGGCAAAACGACCCTGGCCATGATTGCAGCGGGTGTGCTGTCTCCCGATGCAGGAACCCGGTATTTTGAAGGGCGGAACATGGATCAATGGATCAAAAAAGACTACAGATCCCTGGCCGGCAGAATCGGCGTCATCTATCAGAATCCGGCGGAATCGGTAAGTCATCGGTTTACTGTCGGAGAAATTATTGCGGAACCCTTGAACATCCATCGGACTTTCACGGAAAAGAAAGAAAAGGAAAGACGCGTCAAGGAGTGCCTTGCTGACGTGCATCTTTCAACAGACGACCATTTCCTGAAACGCTATCCCCATGAACTCAATATGGGGGCGCTCCAGCGCATCTGTATAGCCCGCGCTCTGGTTCTTGATCCATCGCTTCTGATAGCAGATGAGCCGACCAGTTCCCTTGACCCGAGTGTTCAGGCCAAAGTTCTCAAGCTCCTTCTTGATCTCCAGATTCAAAGGGGCTTGACCATGCTTTTTGTAAGCCACGACGTGGGCCTCGTTCGAAAAATAAGCGATCGGATCGGCGTCATGTATCAGGGTCGAATGGTGGAAACGGGGCCCGCTTCCATTGTCCTTCAGCAGCCCCGTCATCCCTACACCCGTCTTTTAATCCGAAGCGCCATGGGAGAGTTTTCGAAAGAGACAAACAGTGAAGAATGTTTTTCATCCAGGCATTGAATATTTCCTTGACAAACAACGCGAGTCCGCTTATGAAGATTCGTGACATCAGCAGTTCACCATTTGGTCTTAATACGACCAACCATATGTTCCCGCTTTTTCGCTTTTAGATTCTGAATAATTTTTGAATGATTTTCTGCAATAAAAAAAGATTATAGAACCTTATCCAGGACGGCTGTGAATGTTTTTCACCCCTGAGAAGTTAAATAAACTCCTTG
>DUZB01000357.1 GCA_013349725.1 Deltaproteobacteria bacterium
AAAAGGTGGCGGAGGCCGCCGCCGATCTTGACCATGTGGTGGTTTCCAAGGATATCAGTTATGCCTGTTCCGAACCGGGCCAGCAGGAGATAAAAGAAGACATTCTGGAATTCAAACTGGACCGGGTCGTTGTGGCCTCCTGTTCGCCGAGGCTGCACGAACCTACTTTCAGGCAGATGCTTCATTCCGCGGGCTTAAACCCCTACCTTCTGGAAATGGCCAACCTGAGGGAGCAGTGCAGCTGGGTCCATATGAAAGAGCCGGAGGCCGCTACGCGAAAAAGTCTGGATCTGGTGAAAATGGCCGTTTCCCGGATAGAGCTTCTCCAGCCCCTGAAAGGGGAGACGCTTCCGCTGACCAAGCGGGCCCTGGTTATTGGTGGCGGTATTGCAGGAATCCAGGCTTCCCTGGATCTGGCGGACAACGGTTATGAAGTGGCTCTCGTAGAAAAGCGTCCCTCCATTGGGGGAGTCATGGCCCAGCTTGACAAGACGTTCCCAACGATGGACTGCTCCATCTGAATATTAGGTCCGAAAATGACGGATGTCGGTCGACATCCTCTGATCACGCTGCACACCTTGAGTGAGGTGGTGGATGTAAAAGGCTATGTGGGAAACTTTGAGGTAAGCATCCGAAAGAAGGCCCGGTATGTGAAGGAAAAGGAATGTACGGCGTGCGGCGACTGCGCCAGGGCCTGCCCGGTTGTGCGGCCCGACGAATTCAATCTCGGGCTGTCTTCCAGAAGGGCGATCTTTACCTCCTTTCCCCAGGCTGTCCCTTCTGCCTATGCGATCAATATCAATGAATGTCTGGGGCACAACCCTGTTGTCTGTGCCAAGTGTGTGGATGCCTGTGATAAGAAATGCATCGATTTTCACATGTCCGATGAAGAGATCGTTGAACAGGTGGGTTCCATTATCGTGGCCACGGGTCTGGAAGTGTATGACCCGAAAGAACTGGATGAATATGCCTATACGCGTTTTGAAAATGTCTTGACCAGTCTGGAATTTGAGCGTCTCATCAATGCCGGTGGGCCCAGCAAGGGAGAGCTGATCCGACCGGGAGACCGAAAACATCCGAAGTCGGTGGGATTCGTGCAGTGCGTTGGTTCCCGTTCGTCCAGGAAAGGGGGTAGTTACTGCTCCAATATCTGCTGCATGAACACGGTCAAAAGTACCCTGGTGCTCAAGGAACATTATCCTGACATGGATGTGAAAGTCTTCTATATCGATATGAGGGCCTTTGGAAAAGGGTTTGAAGAACTGTATACCCGCAGTCGAAGACTGGGCGTTCAATATGTGCGGGGGCTGCCCGGCGCCGTAGAGGAAGATCCCCATGGAGGGTTGCACGTTGCGGTGGAAAACACCGCCAGCGGGCGTGTGGAAATTCATGATCTTGATATGCTGGTGCTTGCCCTTGGCATCAAGCCCGCTTCAAGTACCCGGAGACTTCAGGAAATGTTAGGGCTTCAATTGACCCCGGACGGTTTTTTCCTGGAGGCCCACCCGAAACTTCAACCCGTGGATGCGGCTACTGCGGGGGTTTTCTATGCCGGATGCGCCGAGGCCCCGAAAGATATCAAAGAGAGTGTCACCCAGGCCTCTGCTGCAGCGGGAAGGGCGATTCGTTTGATGCACAAGGGGGAGATTACCACCGAACCGATTACCTCCATGGTTATCGCGGAACAGTGCAAAGCCTGCGGAAAGTGCGCGGAGGTCTGTCCCTACAATGCCATTACCGTGGACGTGAAGAGGAAGATTCCGGCGGTGGTGAACACGGCGGCCTGTGCCGGGTGCGGGACCTGTGCCGCGGAATGTGCCTTCGGGGCCATTACCATGAACCATTTTACCGACGGTCAGATCCTGAACCAGGTGCATGCCCTGCTGGAAGAAAATTCCGATGAAAAGATATTGGCCTTTGCCTGTAACTGGTGTTCCTACGCCGGGGCGGATTATGCCGGGGTATCGCGNCTGCAATACCCCCCGAACGTCCGTCTCATCAGAACTATGTGCTCAGGTCGGGTGGATGAAAAGTTCATCTGGGAAGGTTTCAGGCTGGGTGCTCCGGTCATCCTTGTAAGCGGCTGTCATATTGGCGACTGCCACTATATTGACGCGAACCACTGGACGGAAAAACGGATAATAAAAGTGCGCAAGAAGATGTCGAAACTTGGCATTCGTCCCCAGAGGCTCCAGCTTGAGTGGATCAGCGCTGCCGAAGGAATCCGTTTTGCCCAGGTAATGAATCAAATGGAGACGCTCAGGGAAAGCGTCACAACCGCTGAAATAGCAGAAACGATTCAGATCCTCTCAAAGAGTTCGACATGAAAGATGTTCGCTGGAAGCAACGCTTCAGTAATTATGNGCAGGCGCTACAAACGCTNCGCAGGGCCGTTGATCTGTCCNGNCAGCGTAATTTATCGGAGCTGGAGCAACNGGGNTTGATTCAAGNATTTGAATTCACGCATGAACTCGCTTGGAATGTATTAAAGGATTATCTGGAAGAACAGGGTTTTGTCAGCATCATCGGCTCAAGAAATGCGACGCGAGAGGCCTTCAAGAATGGCTTGATCGTCGATGGTGAATCATGGATGGACATGATTAAAGCCCGAAATCTGACCTCTCACACCTACAACACTGACCTTGCAGAAGGTATTGTGAAAGACATATTGACGCGGTTTTATCCAGCCTTTGCCGACATGGAACAGCGCTTCGCCCGGTTGCGCGATCAGGAGGAGAACGAGGCATGAATCACGGATTGTCCCCCGCCACCGTCGCCAGGATATTCGGTGTATTTGCCCGGTTTCCATCCGTGGAAAAAGCTGTGCTCTACGGCTCTCGGGCCAAGGGGACTTTCAAGCCCGGATCGGATATTGATCTGACCCTCCTGGGGGACAGACTGACTTCGGCAGAGCTTGGCGCCATTGCCGATGAGCTGGACGAACTGCTCCTGCCCTATCAGATAGACCTCTCTATTTTTCACCAGCTTGACCATGAAAAGTTGTGCGAGCATATCGAGCGTGTCGGTCAGGTATTCTACAAAAAGGACCGAGGGGGAGAATAGGGACAGGTAAAATAAGATTGTTTGCCGGTAACCAAAAAGATGCCGTTGTGACCTGGTTAGATCCATGACCCGTGATACGTCTCAATCAATGTCTAAATGGATGTTCCCGATGATATCGCAGGTTTTCCTTAAGATGAGCTTGATAGCGAGATGAGATTGCAGGGGTCTCCCCTCCGCATCCTTCCCCCACTCCCGCAGGGATCCATCTTGATGCTATTAATAATTCGCCTGTCCCCTTTTTTTCTGACCACGAATATGGTTCCTTTCACGAAAGCCTTGACTGATTGCCAACAGCGTTGTATTTTGTTCATGGAGGTTCCTGTTATGGCTACACTGACGTTTGACACGCATGCCTACATCAAGAAATTAAAAGCTGTTGGCTTCACGGAAGAACAGGCTGAGGTTCAGGCGGAAACGCTGGCCGGGTTGATAAACGACCACCTCGTTACGCGGCAATATTTCGACTTGAAGCTGAAAGAACTCGAAATGCGACTCACTCTACGGCTTGGCGGCATGATGGCAGCCTCTATAGCCATTGTGGCCGCACTGGTCAAGCTGCTGT